>WLHA01000028.1 GCA_009702955.1 Actinomycetota bacterium | reverse complement strand
TCGCTACTCGCCGTGATGTCGTAGAAGACGATCTCATCGATCTGGTCTTGATAAAGGCTCTGTGCGAGATCCTCTGCGGCTGCTACATCGATGTTGTCCTGGAAACGTACGGCCTTCGTTACGCGTCCGTTGATGACGTCGAAGCAAGCAATCAAACGTTTAGTGAGCATCAGGAAGCACCCATATTAGAAACCGTCCCATGACGCAAAGTTTGTGAGGATTCTCAACCCAACCTCGCCGCTCTTCTCTGCGTGGAACTGCGTTGCTGCAATATTTTTGTGTGCAACTACAGAGCAGAATTCACCTGCATAATCAGTTAACCCAAGTACGTCGTCTGCATCTGCGGGCACAGCGTGGAACGAGTTCACAAAGTAGAGGTATGGATCTTCCGGTAGGCCTTTAGTAAGAGCGTGATCGCGCACGAAGCGCACAGAGTTCCAACCAATCTGGGGCACACGAACAGATGCTGGAAAACTCTGCACCTTGCCAGGGAGCCAGCCAAGGCAATCGGTATCGCCCTCTTCAGAGTGCTCAAAGAGGATCTGGAGCCCAACACAGATTCCTAAGAATGGGATTGCCTCATTGAGCACACGCTCGGTCAATGCCTCGACTAGGCCAGACTCGGTGAGTGAGCCAACGGTTGCCCCTGCAGCGCCTACGCCCGGGAGAATTATGCGGTCTACCTCTCTGACCGCCTCGGCATCAGAGACAAGGCGAGCGTCAATGCCGAGGCGCGCGAGTGCATACATCACACTCGGGGCATTCCCAGCTCGATAATCCACTACACCAATCACAGGTTCGTGAGTCTAGAGATAGGGGGTGTCGTTCCCCGTAGGGGTTAGCGCTGCAAGCTTCTTTACTTTCTTCGCGGGTATCGCGATGCCTTGGTGACCTCTCGTGATTTCTTGCTGCGACTTAATTGTCACACCCCTGTTTTAGTATCGAACATATGTTCGACCGACTGGATCAACTCACCACAGAGCTCGAGGCCTGCTTTGCCTCCATGGAGGTTGATTGCTTTGACGCTGCTCGGGCTGCGAGGTTGGTTAGTTCCGGTGAGCGCGTTAGGCGTCTTGGGGATGCGATACGCACTATCGGGGTTGGTCAGGTAGAGCGCACCAATGGCTGGAAAGGCCAAGGTGCGAAGAGCATTTCAGAGTGGCTAGCTACTGAAACTGATTGTGCTCGCTACGAAGCGCAATCTGTAGTGGTGCTCGCTGGTCAGCTCCAGCACCTTCCGGTCACTCAGGCTGCTCTTCGCTCAGGGACTCTCTCTGGCGCTCAGGCTGTAGAGGTAGCACGCGGTGCGATCGTTGCGCCGAATACTGAGACGCAGCTCTTGAACCTCGCAAAACATGCGACGGTGCGCGATCTACGAGATGCGTCATCACGCGTAGTTGCAGCGGCCACTGATGAGGCGGAGCGCCACAGACAGGTGCACAAGAGTCGCTACTTCAAATCGTGGACAGATCTTGATGGTTCGTTCAATGTCAAAGGCCGTATGACGGTTGCTAACGGTGCGCGCGTAATGGCAGCACTCAAACCACTACAGGAAGAGATCTTCAAACAAGCTCGCAAGAGTGGTGCGCATGAGAGACCAGAGGCCTACGCAGCTGATGCACTTATGGCACTCTGTGAGAAGGCAACTAACAAACAGCCAAGCGAAACCGGCACAAAATCAATTCGCCCTAATGCCGTGATCAATATTCGTGTCGACATAGATGCCCTTAAGCGTGGGCACACCGAGCATGGCGAGATCTGTGAGATCGCTGGCGTAGGGCCAATACCGGTCGCTACCGCTACAGAGTATTTAGGTGAAGCATTCTTAAAACTCTTGGTAATGGACGGCACAGACATCAGGACGATTGCGCATATGGGTCGAGCAATACCGGCAAAACTGCGATCAGCGGTTGAGGAGCGCGATCGCGTCTGTCAGGTACCCACATGCGATATGACGATGGGTCTAGAGATAGATCACATCGTTCCGTTCGCTGAGGGTGGCGCCGCCAGCTTGGAGAACCTCGTGCGCCTCTGCAAACGACATCACCTTCTAAAAACACACGACGGATATCGACTCATCAAGATCGAAGCCAGCGAGGGCGAGATTTGTGTGGCGAAGGAGACCAGGTGGGATTGGAGAGCACCACCAGATCTAAAGAGAACGGGGTAGTCGAGGCAACACGCGGTGGAGCTGAGGGGAATTGAACCCTGACCTCTTCCATGCCATTTCACGCGGCTCCTGCGCAGAGCTGCGAATGTATCTATCGCCGGCTACTTGTATCCGGGGACCAGCCTTGGATCGTCGATGAAGCGGAAGAGGCCAGATCCGGTAGAGACGCTCGATGACGAGGCGGTGGTCGGGCTCAGCCGCTTGGCCGAGCGTTCCTGGGCCAACAGGCTCTGCAGTTGCGCAACGATTCCCGAGACCCGCGCTGTTGCCATGAGCCGTCGGTCGGCAGCGATGTTCTTCAGCTCCAGCGGATCGAGCGAGGTGTTGTAGATCTCGAGTTGGTCGGGGAGTGCAGTGGTCTTCACCGTCGTCACGGCGTTCTTGCGTGCTCCGGCTAATTGAGTGTTTCCGCTGACGATGGTCACCACATCGCGCGAGCCCGGCGAGCTCCAGAACTGCGAGTTGTCGAAGTAGCGCGTGTACTTCCAGCGCTCCATTGTCCCCGAAGGCCCTGTGGCCAGGTTGGCGACGACTGTCTCGAGATGACAAGGCTGAACAACCGAGGTGTACATCTGCTGATTCCAGCCGACCTGCTGTACCCCGCGTGTGGGCTCATCGTCGGTCATGAAGTACTGCGGGTCATTGGCTACGGTCGACTCGGCTTTGAGGCCGAGCAGGAAGTCGGAGAGGTCGCGCCCCGGCAACGGGAACGTCTGCGAATGTGTGGTCGATAGATCTGCGATCAGCGTGGCCTGATCAAGCCCAGCGAGACCCAACATTGTCGGAAGAAGATCGGCGTGGCTAGTGAGCACATCGGTAGAGGACGCGGTCGGGAACAGATCAGGATTGTGAAAGACCATCGGCACCTTTACGACCTCGTCGTAGGCGTTGTGCCACTTTTGGTGCATGCCCCCGTGCGAACCCAGGAGATCGCCGTGGTCTGATAAATAGATGACCACCGTGTCGCGATATGTGGAGTCGTTAGCTGTGAGCGCATCAATAACCGTCTTGATCTGCGCGTCGACTGTCTGCTGCAGCTGGTAGTAGAACCGAAGGTAGTCGGAGTTATTAATGATCGGCTGCAACGCCTTCGGGTAGGTCTCTCGATAACTCGCCTGCGCCGAGGGTTTCGAAGACAGGTCCTCATTAAAGGTCTTCGCCCACTTCGCTCGGTCGAATAGATCGGTGGGCACACTCGAACCCGACAACTGTCCCTGCAGGTAGAGGGCCGTGGACGGACTGAGGCGCCCCATCAACAGCGCGAGTTCGCCCCAGAGTGAGATGTCGTGAGGATTCACGAATGAAGTCACAGCGAGCCAGGGGCGCGACGAACTGCGCAGTGTCTCCATCAACTCGACGCCCTGGCCTGCGAACATCGTGTCGCGCCCACCTGCCCCTCCAGCTGCCGAAGAGCCCGACTGCATCGGGTTGGAGCCGTGTGGTTCGGGGCCAATCCAACCAGTGAAGCCGAAGTTGTCGAGCATGTCGGCGTCGAGGTAGACCGCCTCCGCCTCCGGATCACGCTTACTGTCGGAGGTGAACGACGCGTAGGGCTTATGCGTACCTGAGTCGTAGAGGTCGGCGTCGGAGACGTGCCACTTGCCCTTCCAGTATGTGTCGTAACCGCCAGCGCGGAACCAGTCGCCCATGGTCGGCACTGTGGTGGGGTCGAGCCAATACAGATCCTGCTCAAGCGAAGACTTCGCCATACCCGAGGTCTGGGTCACGCCGTGCAGTGATGGGTACTGACCCGTGATGAAAGAGGTGCGGCTCGGGGCACAGGCGCTGGACATGATGTGGTGATTCCGGAACTCGAGACCGTTGGCCCTCAACTGGTTCTGCGCATGAAGATTGGCGGAGCGCCATGATGCGAGCGACGCAGACTCGTAGACGGGAGCGAGACGCTGTTCGTCAACGATGATGACGAGGAAGTTGGGCTGGCTCGTAAGCGCACCTCGGGGGACAAATGCCTGCGACGCCACCGGACTATCGGACTCAGTTGCACCGGTGGGAGTCACGCCAGCGGAGACCGCTGCGGCAGCGACTCCGGCTGCGCCGACACCCTTAAGTACCTGACGTCGGGTGATCATGCCCTTCGAGGTGTCTTTCCCATTTCCGTTCATCGCCTAGACCCCTTTTGTTCCCCATTGCGAGCGGCGCTAAACCTACATCGCCTCTGGATAAGGGAGAACCACAGGAGCGAACCGAGAACGGTTTGTGGAGCTGAGGGGAATTGAACCCCTGACCTCTTCCATTCCCTAAAACCCAGTCCCGTTCACAGGGCGGTGAATCCATCGACCCGGGGCAATCAAGGGCTGGAATTACCTCGCCGACCTGCCGATGAGCACCATGGCAGGACCAGATCGAAAGCGTTGGGTCTGCGGGGGCTCGACCTGCACGTCGCGGGCCGATAGGTCAGTACGGAGCTCTGCGACCCACTCTGCATAGGGCACGTCGTCCGGCATGGCCCACGTGTGCAAGAGCACTACCAATACGCCTCCGGGAGCGAGGACGCGAACACATTCATCAAGACCAATTGACCGGTCGCTCCAGAGTTGGATGTTGTTGACGCTGACGACGGCATCTTGCGAACGATCTGGCAATGGGAGCGACTCTGCCGCAGCCCGTTCAACCCTCGTGAGGTGCTCGACTCGCTCCCGGCGACACCGCGTGCGGGTTCGCTCGACCATCACCGCCGATGGGTCGAGACCAATCACTATGCCGTTAGGCGCGCGACGCGCGCCTGCAACCACACCGACGCCGGGTCCGCAACCGATCATCGCAACATTGCTGTCAGGTCTCGGGTCCACCAGCTCGACCGCCGCTAATTCCATGTCAGCGTTGCCACTTGCCATAACCGTCGCCATGATTCGGCCGCCCCAACCGTCCCACGGCAGTATCCGATTCAAGATCTCCACGACAAGATGGTACGACAGCAAACCCGTTTGAGGTCAAGGCATGCGGACGAATGCAGGCGAAAGAATCTCTACGGACGGAGTTGATGGATGTCCTCAGGGCCACAGCCGAGTAGGGCTAACTGGACGCCATCCTTCGGTATCACGAGGAAGGAGCTTTGATCAGGGCTGCCGGCCATCTTGGTCTTCTTCTGCGGTACCGGCCAAACTTCCTGGGGTAAATGCACTTACGGACTCAAGGGCCGAAAAACCTGCCGTGAGCAGGAGCTAGCCGAGAACGGTTTGTGGAGCTGAGGGGAATTGAACCCCTGACCTCTTCCATGCCATGGAAGCGCTCTGCCAACTGAGCTACAGCCCCTAAACGATCCCCGGAACAAGTCCGGGAGCTAGCCACGGAACAAGCCCCGGAACTAGCCCGGGAGCAAGCCCCGGAACGCAGGCAGGCTAGCAGGGGAGTGAGGGCTACCTCCTCTTATGCCTTAGGCGGGGTGATGGCGAGGCGGCCCGGTACGATCAACTCCCCATGGCTCCTAACCGTTCTACGAACCCTCCTCCGAACCCGCCGGAGAACTCTCCTCTCGACCCAAGGCCACGCCTCCGCTACGACGCGCAGCTCGCTACCTCAATTGAGGCCGAGTGGCAGGACCGTTGGGATCGTGAGCACACCTTCTGGGCGCCGAACCCATCCGGCTCGCTCGGGGATGGTTTCGAGGCCCTTAAAGATCGTCGCTCCGTCTACGTGCTCGACATGTTCCCCTACCCAAGTGGTGCAGGGCTCCACGTAGGGCACCCTCTCGGCTACATCGGCACAGATGTATACGCACGATTCCAGCGCATGACCGGAGCGAACGTGCTCCATGCAATGGGGTACGACGCGTTTGGTCTGCCAGCAGAGCAGTACGCGGTACAGACCGGTCAGCACCCGCGTGTCACTACTGAGGCAAATATCGCAAACATGCGCAGGCAGTTACGCTCACTCGGCCTCGGCCACGATTCTCGCCGCGGTGTTGCAACAACCGATGTTGATTACTACCGCTGGACCCAGTGGATCTTCCTGCAGATTTTCAATTCGTACTATGACGACGCTCTCGATCGTGCACGCCCTATTACAGATTTAGTCGCAGAGTTTGAGTCTGGGGAGCGCGATGCTCGCTCGCTTACAGATGGCCTTGCTTGGGCCGACCTCGATGACCTAAAGCGACGCATCCTTGTTGATTCGTTCCGCCTTGCCTACGTTGGTGAGGCTCCGGTCAATTGGTGCCCAGGGCTTGGAACAGTTCTCGCAAACGAAGAAGTAACCGCTGATGGCCGCTCAGAGCGTGGCAACTTCCCAGTAATTCGCCGACCGCTCAAGCAGTGGATGATGCGCATTACCTCCTATGCAGACCGCCTAATCGACGACCTTGATCTCCTCGACTGGACCGACTCCATCAAGTTGATGCAGCGCAACTGGATCGGTAAGAGCATCGGCGCCGAGGTCACATTTGGTGTAGACCTCCACGAGAGTCTCGAGATCAAAGTATTTACAACCCGCCCGGACACGCTCTTCGGTGCGACATATATGGTCCTCGCCCCTGAGCATGAACTCGTCGACACGCTTGTGCCCAGCGAGTGGTCCGGATCACTCTTCGATGATGCTCACTCCGAGATTCCGCCCGCATGGCGCGGAGTATTTGGGGCAGAGGTATCGCCACCCGAGGCGGTTCGTCGATACCGCGCATTTGCATCTGCCAAGAGTGAGCTTGAGCGCCAAGCGGAGGGGACTGTTAAGACCGGAGTCTTCACCGGTGCGTTTGCCGTTAACCCTGTCAACGACGAGCGAATCCCTATCTTCATTGCTGATTACGTTCTTGCAGGTTACGGAACTGGCGCGATCATGGCAGTGCCCGCACACGATGATCGCGACTTCGCATTTGCACGCGAGTTTGATCTCGCAATTACTCCAGTAGTTGAGCCCGATGAGAAGTGGCTCAATGAGAACGGCGTTACCTCGAGCGATGCATCAAATTGGATCGAGGCATTTACCGGAGTAGGCGTTGCTATGGCATCTGCTAACTCGGGGATCTCTCTCGATGGTCTAGATACGCCAAGTGCGAAGGCCGCAATAACAGCGTGGCTTGAGACCGAGGGCCTGGGGCATGCGACCACCACCTACAAACTCCGTGACTGGTTATTCAGTCGACAGCGCTATTGGGGAGAGCCTTTCCCCATTGTCTATGACGAGACAGGCCTGCCGATCGCGCTCCCAGCGGAGCAACTGCCGGTTGAGTTGCCAGAGGTCTCAGACTTTGCGCCGCGAATCTCCGAGGACCCTGAGGCACTGCCAGAGCCTCCGCTATCGCGCGCAGGTGATTGGCTCGAGGTTGAGCTCGATCTTGCTGGCCCTGCTTGGGCTGGGCTCGGCGGCGGACCTAAGCGTTACCGCCGCGAGGTCAACACAATGCCTCAGTGGGCCGGATCGTGCTGGTACTACCTGCGTTATCTCGATCCACAGAACGTTGACTCATTGGTCGATGCTGGCGTCGAGCGTTATTGGATGGAGAGCGCGCGTGGTGGGCTTAATAGTGATGAAAAGCCCGCTGCGGGTGGAGTTGACCTCTACGTCGGTGGCGTTGAGCATGCTGTCTTGCATCTTCTCTACGCACGCTTCTGGCACAAGGTTCTCTTCGACCTCGGGCATGTAAGCACGGTTGAGCCATTCCAGCGACTCTTCAATCAGGGCTACATACAGGCCTATGCGTTTACCGATGAGCGCGGCGTATATGTCGAGGCATCTGAGGTAGTTGAGCGCGATGGCGTTTGGTACCTCGGTGATGAGGTAGTTAATCGTGAGTACGGCAAGATGGGCAAGAGCCTTAAGAACGTTGTGACGCCGGATGACATCTACAACGACTACGGCGCTGACACACTTCGCCTCTACGAGATGTTCATGGGGCCACTCGACGCGAGTCGTCCGTGGAGCACTACTGACATTGTTGGTGTGCATAGATTCTTGCAGCGCCTATGGCGAAACGTGATCAACGAGGAGACCGGTGAGGTAAATGTCTCCGAGACTCCAGCCGACGACGAGTCCCTGCGCCTAATGAATAGAACGATTCTCGCGGTGAGATCCGATATGGAGTCGATGTCGTTTAACACGGCGATTGCTCGACTCTTTGAGCTCAATAACCATCTCACTACAGTCGTCGCTGCGAACGGGAGTGCCCCACGCGAGATCGCTGAGGGGATCACCTTGATGGTTGCTCCGCTCGCTCCCCATATTGCGGAGGAGCTCTGGTCGCGCCTTGGTCACCCGGAGACCTTGACTTATGAGCCTTTCCCTGTCGCAGATGAGACCTTATTGGTCGTTGATTCTGTTGAGGTACCGATTCAGGTCAATGGAAAACTTCGATCGCGCGTAACAGTCTCCGTAAGCGCAGACGCCGCAACCCTCGAGGCCGCAGCACGAGCCGATGAGAAAATTGCTGAGCTCCTAGAGGGTGCAACAGTTCGAAAGGTGATAGCCGTTCCAGGGCGCCTCGTTAATTTTGTCCTTGGCTAAGGTCACACCTCTCAGATAGTCTCGCTTCATACCTCCCCGGGCTATGTGAATACACGCACGCAGAGATATTCGCTAGCAACTTTCCCGAGCAACTTCCCCGAGCAACTTTCCCTTAGGTCTATTTAGATAGAGCGCGCAGTTCTGCGCGCGCAATCGGTCTCGGGATGGGTACTCAGATGCAAGAAACCGTGTCAGCGATAAGTTCACGCTCGGTCGCGTCTTCTTCCGCGTCTTCGTCGCGAAGCAGCTCTGCTCCTAATGGCGTCTTCGAGAGTGAGACCGAGCCTCTAACTGAGTCAAGGACCCTCAACCGACCTACCTTGATCGACGTTGGCAGGGGTCCATTTGCTGGGAGAGCATTCGGGGCCAAGTTTCGTGCATGGAGACAAGACCCGCGCGTCGTGCTTGGTGCGTTAGTGACGCTCGCAATAATTGGTGGGTATGCATGGCTTCAGATCGGAACTCCCCATGGTGCCCCGAGTTCTCTGGATCCACCCTCCAGCATTGCTCGCCCCGAAACCTCAGCACAGGCTGATTCGGCGCAGTCTTCAACGAGCGGATCCGATGCGAACTCCGTCAAAGTGGTCGCACATGTTGCTGGGGCAGTAGTCACACCAGGCATTGTCACGCTTAAAGAAGGCCAACGCGTCGTGGATGCAATTGGAGCGGCTGGTGGTGCTCGCCCCGATGCAGATGTTGATCAATTGAATCTTGCGGCGCGTGTAGCCGATGGGGAGCGAATTTTCGTACCAGTTCGTGGCGCCCCGATAATTGCTGCTGCTAGTTCCGGGGGCTCTGTTCTCGGCTCAAGTAAATCGCCGAGTGGGCCTATTCATCTCAACTCTGCGACGAGTGCAGAGCTAGAGACCC
>WLHA01000279.1 GCA_009702955.1 Actinomycetota bacterium | reverse complement strand
TCCAGCCATCTGCGCAGATCTTGAGGCAGCAGGGGTCGTGTTGGTTGGCGATGAGGCCTCTAGGAGTCGTGTGCCGAGCATTCAGCCTGCAACCGATGATGATTTTGGGCGCGAGTTTCTTGAACTCAAAATGAGTGTGGCTGTAGTGGCCTCGCTAGGTGAAGCGATCGATCACGTAAACCGTTTTGGTACTGGGCATAGTGAGGCAATTATCACTACTGACCTTGATTCAGCTCGCCGCTTTACTCGCGAGGTTGATGCAGCGGCGGTATTGGTAAACGCCTCAACGCGTTTTACCGATGGCGAAGAGTTTGGATTCGGCGCTGAGATCGGAATATCTACACAGAAACTCCATGCACGTGGCCCAATGGGGTTACGTGAACTAACTACATACAAGTACGTCGTCTGGGGCGACGGACAGGTAAGGACCTGAGATGGCAGAGCGCTTTAAATCCGTAGCCGATGTAACCGAGCGATTGGCAGCAGTTGATTATCTTGCTGATGCCAATATTGCAGGGGTTATCTACCTGGCAGATCGCCTTGAGAAGCCAGTGCTTATCGAGGGGCCCGCTGGTGTGGGCAAGACCGAGCTCGCTAAGGCAGTTGCGAGCATCACAGACTCGCGCCTCATCCGACTCCAGTGCTACGAGGGGCTCGATGAGGGTAAGGCCATCTACGAGTGGAACTACAAGAAGCAGCTTCTTCGCATCCAGGCCGACCGCGAGCACGAGCGCGACTGGGAGACCGTTGAGAGCGACATCTTCTCCGAGCAGTTCCTATTAGAGCGCCCGCTTCTTGAAGCGATTCGCTCGGAGGAGCCAGTTGTTCTGCTCATCGATGAGGTAGACCGCGTTGAGGTTGAGACCGAGGCGCTCTTGCTAGAGGTTCTCTCAGATTTCCAAGTCTCAATTCCTGAGTTGGGGACGGTAACTGGAACCCAGCGCCCAATCGTGATGCTCACATCGAACAACACTCGTGAGCTCTCTGAGGCACTCAAGCGTCGCTGCCTATTCCTGCACATCGATTACCCAGACCTTGACCGCGAGCGAGAGATTGTTCGCGTGAGGGTCCCCGAGATCGATGACGCATTGGCAGAGCAGGTCGCTCAGGTCGTTCGCTCTATCCGTGCACTTGACATAAAGAAGGCTCCTTCCGTCTCTGAGACGATCGACTGGGCGCGCACTCTGCTTTACCTCGGTCACACGCAGATAGATCCTCAGGTCATCACTGACACTCTGCACGTATTGCTTAAATACCAATCTGATATCACGAAGGCTCGAAAAGAGATTGGGGTCGACAGCCCGCTGCCGATTGGCCCGAAGCGCTCTTGAGGTGGTCTTCAACTCAGCGAAGGTATTCGATTCGATGAACCGCAACAACTTTGAGATGCCGCCCGGAGTTGTTACTACCGGGAACCTGCTCGATGTGCTTCAGGGCTTCGTGCATGAATTGCGCGCAGCCGGGCTCCCTGTCTCAATGACCGAGAACCTCGATGCGATGCGCGCTGTCGAGTACATCTCAATGGAGGATCGCGAGTCTTTCAAGGCAGTTCTCGCTGCAACCCTCGTGAAGCATCACCAGCATTGGCCTGCATTCGACACTGTTTTTGAGGTCTACTTCGCGCGCTGGAGCCCGGGCGTAGATGGAGACGAAGGCTCGGATTCCTCAAACGACGACCGCGAATCGCCCGAGGGTGGGGGAGCCGGTAAGCAGCCTGGAGGCGGCGGCGGTGGCGAGGGCGTAAGCAACGAAGACCTCGCGAAGATGTTGATGCAGGCGCTAATGAAGTCTGATGACGAGATGCTGCGCAACATCGCTGCAATGGCTGTATCGCGTTTTGCGGGTATGGAGCCCGGCAGGCCGGTTGGGGGTACTTACTACCTCTATCGCACGCTGCGTCAACTTGATCTTGATGGCGTAGCAGAGAAGATGATGTCTACATCGCGTGAGGCTCGCGATGCGCCCGATGATGCTCTAGCCGAACGCCTTGCCTCTGATGACCACAAGATGAAGATCAAAAAATTTAAGGAAATGGTTGAGGAGGAGATTCGCAGGCGCCTTATTGCGGATCGCGGCGTTGAGGCAATGGCGCGCACTCTCCGCAAGCCTCTCCCAGAGGATGTCGAGTTCATGCATGCATCTCGAGAAGAGATGCTTCAACTACAGCGTGCCATTGAACCGCTAACGCGCGCGCTTGCAGCACGCCTCGCGCAACGGCGCAAGCGTCGGCGTCGAGGGCAGCTTGATTTTCGCAGGACAGTTCGCCACTCTCTCTCTTATGGTGGAGTGCCGCTAGAGCCGAAGTTCCGCAACCCGAGGCCATCTAAGCCTGAGATCATGGTTATTGCAGATATATCTGGATCTGTAGCTTCTTTCGCTCGCTTTACGCTCCAGTTTGTTTACGCAATGGCTGGGCAGTTCTCAAAGGTGCGCTCCTGGGTATTTATCGATGGCATCGACGAGGTAACCCGCTTCTTCGAGGAATCAGATGAGATTACAGAGGCGGTCCAGAGAGTCAATAGCGAGGCCGACGTGATCTGGGTGGACGGCCACTCCGATTATGGACACGCATTCGAGATATTCGGTCAGCGCCACATGAGCGAGATCACGAAGAAGACAACGGTGATCATTCTCGGCGATGCTCGCAATAATTACCACGCCACTCAAGCAACGGTACTCAAGGAGATTCGTGAACGATCTCGCAAGTTGTTCTGGCTAAACCCCGAGCCTCGCGGCTATTGGAATACCGGAGACTCTGTTGTCGGCGATTACGGCATTTACTGCGATGGAGTATTCGAGTGCCGCAACCTGCGTCAACTCGAGACGTTTGTATCCTCGAGTTTTGAGGTTTAACTAATAACGCCTTAGGCGTTTCGTGTCATCGCCCAGATAGGTGGGCCGTCTGGGGTTGGGATGAACTCCTCGGTGACCTTGAAGCCATACCGACCGTAGAAGGGGAGATTGCGAATCTTCTCGGTCTCTAAGTAACAAGGCATTCCCTCCTCCTCAGCGCTAGCGATGCCGGGTTGTATGAGTTGGCCACCAATGCCGCGTCCTTGAAACGCTGGCTCAACGCCGAGGGTACCTAAGTACCAGTGCTCGTCCTTTAAGTGCCTGCGCCCAACGCCGTTTTGATACTTGAGTGCTCGCATCAGCGCGAATGGCGCAATAGGGGCGAGGCGAACGATTGGGAATAACGTCGCCCGCTCTCTCTTAGGAGTAGGTGGATAGAGCCGCGGTGGTAACCAGACTGATCCTCCAATTACCGCTCCAGCCTCGATGGCTACCCAGACCTTCCCGTGTCGGTGAGCGTCAATCGCCGCCGCTCCAAAGAAGGCACGAAGAGCGATGGGGCGAAGCCGGTCTGTTGGCATAATCCATTGAGTGACCGGTGAGTCGTCAAAAGCGCGAGCCATA
>WLHA01000278.1 GCA_009702955.1 Actinomycetota bacterium | reverse complement strand
GCGCGTGACGACCTTGCATTCGCGCAGGGGCACCTAACGGGATCAATCAACATCGGATTAACGGGCCGTTTCGCAGAGTATGCCGGGCAGGTAATGGCACCGGGTACTCCAATTATTTTGGTCACCGATCCTGGGTCCGAGGATGAGGCCAAGATGCGCCTTGCCCGCATCGGCTTCGACCACGTGCTCGGCGCTCTAACGAATCCTCTTGAAATCATGGTTGCTAATCCAGAATTGGTTGAGCGACTCTCGAGGCTCTCGACGCACGAGTTAGCAGAGCGTATGAAGTCAGTTAACGGGCTTGTGTTGATCGACGTTAGAAACGTCAATGAAGTTGCGCTTGGTTCGATCCCAGGCGCCCTGAAGGTAAGCCTCTCTACGCTCCTTGGTGCTGTTGAGTCGCTCGATCGATCTGCCCCGACCGTGGTGTTCTGCGCAGGTGGTTACAGATCTGCAATTGCATCGAGTCTCTTGAGGTCGCATGGGTTTAGTGATGTATCGGATCTCATCGGTGGCTACGCGGCATGGGGAGCAGCAAACGTTCCTGCCGTGCTGCCAGCAATAACTGTTGGTGAGGTTGCTAATAAACCTGACTCGGTTTTACTTGACGTGCGCGAGGATGACGAGTGGGGTGCGGGGCATGCGCCGAAAGCTCTTCACATAGCGATGCAGAGCATTGCAGAGCATGTTGCAGAGCTCGATCGCGATCGCCAAATCATCTGTGTGTGTAGGTCGGGGAGTCGCTCTGCGCGAGTCACCGCATGGTTGATCGCTGAGGGTTTTGATGCAATCAACATGACTGGTGGCATGCAGGCATGGGAAGCCGCAGGGAAGAGCGTTGTAGATCAGGACGGGCTTCGCGGCACTGTGATCTAACCGCCCAGTGGACTACCAGAACTCGGGCGATGTATCGAGGTCTGTCATCAACGGGTGATCTCGTTCGTCCTCTAAAAATGAAAGCCACCGCGAACGCGAACGCTTCTCCTCTTCGGGAGTCATCCCCGTACCGATTTGGGCTTCAATCCAAGCAGGCCAACTCTCTTCGTCATTGACGACATCGGCTAGTTCCTGCATCTCTGCCCGCATAGAAGCGACCTCCTCTTCGGAGTAGCCGCTGCCTTCTTGATAAGGGTCTATAAAATCGCCTGATTCCTTTATCTCCTCCATTATCTCGTCTCTCCATATAGTGAGGTAATAAATTTCTCTGCAACCTGATCTGGCGTTAGCTCATACTTTGGTTGCTCTTCCGTTTTGCTCAACGAGGATACGAGAGCCTTATATATCCTCTCGACATGTTCCTCACTTCCCCACTCGGGGCTTGAGGGCTGCAATCCGATTGGAATATAGGTACCCCCTACACTCTGCTCTTCTTGAAGACTCGTACTTAATCGGAATCGTTCTTCCTCGACGCCGCTCCGGACCATTTCATAAATGAAGCCGGGAATACTCAGATCTTCCTGCGAAGGGTATTTAGGCGGTCTTGCTCCGTTGCGCGACAACACGCGCCTCATTCCTTCGTAATGTTCTTCTGTGTAGTCGTACGAGCACAGTGCTCGAGGTTCATAAGTAGTCCAGAAATAAAAATGGCCGATTCGCAGCACATCCCTATCTAGTAGTGAAGCCTCCGGATGGTCTCCATAGTCGAGCGGGTACTCTCTATCAAGAGGGTTCCGGTATGTTTGGAGTGCAGTGCTCATCCTCTTCGGATTGTGATTATGCAGGACCACTTCTCTTCCTCCGAGCCCAAGAACGACCCGCCCAGCATCGGTAATCTCAAGCACATCGCCGCGTTGCCCAGGGCCAGCCTTCAGAGCGCGATCAAGACGTTTCAGCGAAACCCGATGCCCCGGAGCACATCCGCAAAAAGGTGGGGCAATTTTCCCGTCGCTCGGATAATACGATTCGGGGTCAGGTACCCATTGATGAGACTCCAAGCCAACCCATGCAGGGTGCTGAGAGTTGTCACTAGCGTGAACCCCCCAGCACTGCGTCGGTATTTTTGAGACCGAGAGGCACCCGTCCCCGATTGCTAAGAGCGAGTCTCCTACTAACGAGACGAGGGGGGTTTCCTCTGCGCCCGACAGCGAGCGTGCTCGCTCGGGGTCGTGGTTCCAAACGGTTGTTATCGAACCATCGCTGCTGCCTAATTCGATGGTGCCGTCATCCGAGACTGAGAGGATGCGCGCCTGAATACTGCTACTGCTCTTAAGTGCGGTGATCAGTTGATGCGGGTGTACCAGATGCCCAGGTGTGAACCCACAGATAAAGGCGCGTCTGGAGTTGTGGGATGCAAAAGCGTTGCTCATGACTGTTCTCCTAATTCATCGTTCCCGGCATTGGCACCGTGGCCTCGCCCTAGGGCGGAGATCGGTTGCCAGCCCTTCACAGAGCCGGGTCTCTCAGGACTTCCTGATGGATTGGTTTTTCAAGACTTGACCAAAAACACTCTTGACCAAAAACACTCTTGAATGATCACTTCTTGGAGCATTAAACCAAACAAGATCCTCAAGTATTCCCATTCATGGAAAGTTTTCTGGTTGGATATTGAAATCACTCTTCATAAGGGGCTCAGGTGACGAATACAGAACCCGAACCGATCACGATCGAACCTACCGTTGAGGTAGAGCGACCGGTCATGCTCCAGGGTTGGTACAACCTGACCGCACTTCATTGGCAGTATGAACCCTCAGTTATCCAGGCGCTCCTGCCTAGTGGTTTTACCGTTGATACGTTTGATGACACCGCATGGGTCGGACTGATTCCGTTCCACATGCGGCGAATTCGGTTGCCGCGGACACCCGCTCTTGGGCCTCTCTCGACCTTCCCTGAGACCAATGTGCGCACTTATATTCGCGATGAAAATGGGAGGCGCGGGGTTTGGTTTTTCAGTCTCGACGTATCGCGAATTCTCCCTGCGCTAGTGGCAAGAGTTACTTATGGCCTTCCTTACTGCTGGTCGTCAATGACAATGAGTGAAGAAGCTGATGCAGACGCGCAGATTCGTACGTATACATCGCGTCGCAAGTGGCCTCGGGGTGAAGCATCGAGTTCGGTAACTGTGCGCGTCGGGAGAGAACTCCTAAAGAGTGAACTTACGGAGCTTGATCATTTCCTAACAGCGCGGTGGGCTCTTGGATCTTCATTTGGATCGCGCAGACTCTGGGCCAACATCCACCACGGCGCTTGGCCTCTGCACGTTGCCGAGGTACTTCACTGTGACGAGTCTCTTCTGAGCGCCGCAGGATTGCCACTACCGACCGGAACGCCGATTGCTCGGTGGTCCCCGGGTGTCGATGTTCGAATCGCTATGCCTCGAATCGCCGGTAAAATCAACCGTTAAGGCAATAGCGCATATTTGGTTCATATGCGGCTTGATGTTTGGCGCATGACCAGGCCTCAAATCGATCTGAGGCCGGGCCTGCATCGGTTGTAACCGCCTTATGCCAGTGGTT
>WLHA01000277.1 GCA_009702955.1 Actinomycetota bacterium | reverse complement strand
GCCTCGTTAGGGCGAGAATCCGATCCTCGTTTTGAGGAGCTCTACTCATGGAAGCACGAAGAGAACGCCTTTGGAGTATCTGCGAGTTGGGTAGCGTGTGACGGAGAGACCATCGCAGGCTTTCGAGCTTTGATGCGGTGGGAGTTCACTCGCGGAGACGAATTGGTGCGATCCGTCCGCGCAGTAGATACTGCGACCCACCCCGATTATCAGGGCCAAGGAATTTTCACACGCCTAACTCTCCACGGGATAGACGAGCTGCGCGAAGAGGGGTGCTCATTCGTATTCAACACACCGAATGAGCAGAGTCGCCCTGGTTATCTAAAGATGGGGTGGCGCGTAGTTGGCCAACCGCACGTATTCTTCAGGCCGCGCTCAGCAACGGCGGCACTCAAAATGCTCCGGTCCCGAACGCCGGCTGAGCGCTGGTCATCCCCTAGCAATCTTGGGGCACCCGCGGCTGAGATTCTTAGTGACGCCCGCGGCCTACAAGCTCTCCTCGATTCGCTCCCGAGAGTCGCCTCACTCCGGACAAGGCACACCGCAAAGACTCTGGAGTGGCGATACGGGTCCGAGCTCCTTAGCTACAGGATCGTTACAGGGGCTGCCGGCATCGAGGACGGAATTGCGGTAGTCCGGGTGAGGCAGCGAGGAGATGCTCGAGAGGCAGCGTTATGTGAGGTAATTGCACCGAACGATGACGCGAGAGCAAGAAAGGCTTTGGTTAAAGCGGTTACTAATCAGGTAGATGCAGATTATGTGCTCAGGCTCGGAACTAATCGCGATGGCCTGCTTCCGCTCCCGAAACAAGGACCAATACTTACTTGGCGTGGCGTCACTGAGACCGAGATGCCTGCACTTGACGATTGGATGCTGACACTCGGCGATATCGAACTTTTCTAGCTCGCCCCACTAGATGGTCTTCGCTACCCTGCTGCGTCGAACATCGCCTCGTAGGGAGTCCCCGCGTAGAGCTTTCTGAGTTCGTCAAAGTTGGCGATCACTTCTCGTAGGTCATCGCTCGTGTTCTTCAGTGTTGCGCCGGCGACTGGCAGGCTCCGCACTCCAAGGTATTTGAATACCGTCTCGAAAGTCGCTGGAGGGTCAGCGCAGAGATCCTCATAGTCAATGTGCAAGTGCGGCCTATCTAGGCCTTCTACAAAACCACGGATGACCCCCTTCTCTTCCTCAACCGCACCGAGTCGCGACGCGAAGTCCTCTGGGTCTATCTCAAGCAACCCAAGCTCCTCTGAGCCCTCGTAGCGGTTCCATCTACCAGTTCGCTCTCGAAGCACCCTTGCCGTAATCCTGCTCACAGCATGCTTTACGTCGTTTCTCCGATCCAAGACAATGATCTGAGTGTTATACCGCTCTACGGCTGCAGTGAAGGCCTCTTGATCGAGCACATCTCGGAGTTTGGTCTTAAAGCCGATTGCCTTGGAGCGCCCAACTACTGGCCCTCGCAGATAGCGATTCACCCAGGCCCTCTGTGTCTCTACACCCTTTGCGCGCAGACCATCTAAGACCTCACCCTTCGCCTCTACATCGGGGTGGGAGTCAAGAGCGCTGACAAGGAACGTGCTTCCGGTGCGCCCCGGGAAGAGGATCACGAATCGAACTAGTTGTGGACGAACTACCAGCATGGATTTCCTCTCCTGCAAGAGTCCGTAGACTACACAGCGCAACATCGTTCGAGAACCTCCACTAATAGTCCGAGGCGCGGGGAGTCTGAGGGTCCGGTGCCTACATCGTCTGCACGCAGAATCACCACAACTATGACCTCTGGGCTATCAGAGGGCATCAAACTAGGCATCGGCACGGGCATCAAGGCTGCTGCGGCAACCGCTGATCGCGCACGCCCTCCTCGGAGCGGTGTCACGGTGCTGATCTACCACCGCGTAGGCCGAAGAGCAAAAGTCGAGATGGACCTCGATGCCGACATCTTTGAGCGCCAGATCTCCGAACTTGCTGAGGGAGGTCGGGTTGTAGATATCGACCAAGGCCTCGCTTATCTCGATGGATCACTCCCCCAACCTTCCCATAACCCTGTTGTCATCACCTTCGACGACGGCACCTCCGACTTCGCTGAGATCGCCCTTCCAATACTTGTTAAATACGGAGTCCCAGCGTTGCTATACGTCTCCACTGAGTTTCTGGATTCCGGGAGAGAGTTCCCGTATGCCGGCACCCCCCTGAGTTGGGATGCCGCGAGAGACACAATCGCAACAGGACTCATCACACTTGGCTCGCATACCCATACGCATGCACTTTTAGACCGCGTCGACGCGTCAACTGCGCGCGACGAGCTCGACCGTTCTATCGAGAGGCTGAGCGAGGAGACAGGCCTTGCGCCAAAACACTTCGCCTACCCGAAGGCGCTGCTTGGCACCCCGGCTGCAGCCGAACTCGTAAGGGAACGGTTTGTCTCAGCATCTATCTCAGGCACTAGGCGCAATGTATTTCTTGAGACAGATCCCTACCAGCTTGCGCGGTCCCCCATTCAGGCAAGAGATGGAATGCACTGGTTTCGTCGCAAGGTAGATGGCGGACTTCGGCTCGAGGATGACCTGCGCGGGCGGATAAATCGCCTCCGATATAGAGGGGCAAGCGAGTGAGCCGACCGCGCCTCATACACGTAACTACTGCCGATATAAGCCTCTCTCTCCTTCTAGGGCCTCAACTGCGCGCTTTCTCCGAAGCTGGTTATGAAGTAATCGGCGCATCGGCTCCAGGCCCATTTACCGAGGAGCTTGAGTCTTGGGGCATTGAGCACCGACCACTCAACCACGCGACACGCTCAATGGCACCCCATAAGGATGCAGCCGCAATGGGCGAGTTATACAAACTCTTCAGGGAACTTCGCCCTGAGATTGTGCATACACATAATCCAAAACCCGGTCTCTACGGACGGATCGCAGCGCGAGCCGCGAGGGTCCCCGTAGTGGTCAATACGGTGCATGGCCTATATGCGCTACCCGAGGACAAGTTTGCAAAACGATCAGTTGTTTACTCGCTAGAGCGCCTCGCATCTATGTGCTCGGATGCTGAGCTGATTCAGAACCCAGAAGACATCGCAACCCTCCTGAAGATTGGGGTACCGAGTAAGAAGCTTCGGCTCCTCGGCAACGGCGTAGACCTAACGCGCTTCAAGCCGCCCACTGACGGAGATCGAGAGTCATTCGAAGAGACAGCGGATACCCAGCCTGAAACACGGAGTCAAAGCCTGCGCGACAAATTGCGAGGCGAATTAGGGGTCGGAGCATCGACGGTGCTCTGTGGCGTCGTTGGTCGCCTGGTCTGGGAGAAGGGGTACCGAGAAGTATTTGAAGCTGCAGAGTCGATCAAGCGTCTCGGGATTGATGCTGTATTTGTAGTAGTTGGGCCGAGAGACCCCGAGAAATCAGATGGCGTAGACGAGAGGGCAATCGCAGCAGCGGAGGCCAGCGGTGTTCG
>WLHA01000276.1 GCA_009702955.1 Actinomycetota bacterium | reverse complement strand
TCTGGAGTAACAGGAGTTACTAGAGAGGTAGACGACGACAGTTCGGAGAGTGAGCACGACTCCGACACGACAGGACCTAGCGGAGTAGTTGGCCCCAGCGGACGCGACGGCGATGACGATAACCGCGGCCCCCGAACTAACCCTCGCTCAGGTCGCCACGGAGACGACACACCTGCACCGACCGCACCTCCAGCACCTCCAGCTCCTACGACACCCCCCGCACCGAGTGGCCCAACAGGCATTGAGGGCTCGAGCGGTACCTGGTATCCAAATCCAGCTCCCTACATCCCCGAAGGGCCATCCGGTCCCTCAGGTTCTTACTAAGCAACGCGTTTAACAACTAAGGAATCAATATGAGCCTCAAATTTCTCACAGCCAAGGCCCTCGCAACTGGAGCAGCATTAGCAATCAGTGCAGGCGGTGCTGCAGTTGCAGCAAACGTCGTGCTACCCGCTACTGCACCCGTTGTATTCGGCGCAGTAGCAGCTCCCGGAAACGCTGCCCTCGTTGACCTCGCTCCTAGTGGCGAGAGTGCCGCCTCCACCCCAGCGCCAGAGGTTGTTGTTCCGGAAGTGCAGGCACCACCAGCACCTGAAGTAGTTGAAACAGGGCGAGGTAAGGCTTCAAATCTTGGTGGCGCAGATGAGGTTGATCAAGTGGTAGTCGAGCCCCCAACTGCGACAATTGCACCCATAGTGACTCCAACTACACGAGCGCCATATGTGGAGTCGGAGCACGAACGAGATGACGACAGAGAGCACGAATACGAAGAAGAAGGCGACGACGACTAAGTAATAGGGTTCCAATATCAGGTGCACGCCCTCCGGCGGCGGGCACGCCAATCTCACTCCCTTAGGAGTGCCGATGAACGCCAAAAAAACTGCACGCAAGACTGGAGCGACTGCAGCAGCGATCGCTGTTAGCGTTTTAACTGCTGCATTCGCTGCGAACTTCCTCTTCGTCTCGGCTGCTCCATTCATTGCCTCTGTTACTGCTGCGCCGTCAGTAACAAGCCCAGTAGCGCAGGAACCTTTGGCCGCGGCTGCGGACCCCGGTAGTAATTCGCAGGCTTCTAACTCCGCGCAGTCGGCTCCGCGCAAGCCATCTAGTACAACTGCAAGCTCCGGAGCGGCCCCTGTTCAGGTCGTCGAGGTTGAGAACAAGAGCACGCCTCAACCGACGACGGCTCCTGCTCCCTCGACCACTACCAACCCTCCTCAAGCAACAACCACGACCCTTGCTCCGGTAACCACAACCACTCGACCCCCCGCCGCATGTGGTGCAACTACAGCGAGGTATAACGCAGTGCAGGTTGGTATGACCAGCGCCGCAGTTACAGCTGCGACAGGCTGCGCAATATCCATCACTTCGGGGACCGTGTTCTTTCGAGATATCGGCAGCGGAGACGCCTTCAGGGTCACGCTCTCTAACGGCGTAGTCACCTCAAAGGCCAGGTAGAAGGCTCAGCCCTTACGAACTTCTCACCATAGATGCGCGTGTTCGCTCGGCGTATTCACTCGGCGTTGATCGCTGATACCCACAACGTTGCCCCTTGCGTCACCTTGGAAGAAGATGGAGACTCTGCAAACTGAACCTTCGTCGTCACTCTTGCAGTCACGAATGGGCAGTGTCATAAACAGAGCGCGAAATCATCGCGTGCATATGAGAATGGGCAGGGATTATGAACAACTCGAAAATCACCGAATTTGATCTAGAAAACCCGAGGGCTTCGAGGCGCAACTTCATGCTGCGGGCCGGACTAATCGCAGGTGGCGCAACTGCTGCTGCTATTGGCATGGGTACCTCATCGGCATCCGCGCAAGGCAGCTCAGCAGATAACCCTGCGAAGCCTGCTGTCTTCGGCATGGCTTCGGTAATCGTTGACGCTTCGCCGGTGTTTCGTCTCTGGGACACACGTGAAGATGGGTATGGAGCCTTAAGTGCCGGCGGTATTCGAAACGTATTCACTCCCTACACGGACGCGGACGCTATCTCGGGCGTCATTGTGAACGTAACAATCACTGGGACAGTCGGCTCCGGATATTTAACCGTTTATGCCAAGGGTCCAATCCCTGAGACATCAACGATCAACTGGTCCGCATCGAATCAAACAATTGCTAACTCCACAACGCTCTTTCTGCAAGGTGGACCTAGCGACTACAACATCGATGTGTACTGCGGTGGGAGCGGTAGAACAGAGTTCATCATCGACGAGGTTGCTTACCTTCAAGGTATCTAACTGACCATCGGACCCAAATAGGCTGAACGCCGAGGACAACGGCTCTCCGCATAGTCTGCGTGGATGGATTCTCCTCGTATATGTGTTGTTGGTTCCGCCAATATGGATTTGATCTGGCAAGGACCACACTTGCCGGCTGCAGGAGAGACGGTTAGTGGAGGTGAGTTCTTCTCCGCACTCGGCGGAAAGGGAGCGAACCAGGCAAGTGCGGCAGCGCGACTAGGCGCGCAGGTTTCGTTTGTGGGCTGCGTGGGTAGCGACGCATACGGAGACGAGATCAGGCGCGA
Organism: Actinomycetota bacterium; assembly: GCA_009702955.1. Taxonomy (GTDB): domain Bacteria; phylum Actinomycetota; class Acidimicrobiia; order IMCC26256; family IMCC26256; genus IMCC26256. The sequence goes on along the minus strand of WLHA01000276.1, from coordinate 932 downwards.
TCTTGTTGCAAATGGAGTCGATGCAACCTTCATGCGCGTTGTTGATGCCGCCGCTACCGGTACGGCACTTATCAATATCGATTCAAACGGCGAGAACACGATTGCAGTTGCACCAGGCGCAAACCGGCGAGTAACTCGCGAGCAGATCGAAGAGGCGATAGAGGCTCTACGGCCCGAGATTCTCGTTGTGGGTTTCGAGATCGGCGTTGCGGCTGCCTCGCATGCACTTGCAATTGGGCGCGAACGCTCGCTGCGCACTATCTGCAACCCAAGCCCGATTGACCTCACAGATTCATCTTGGATTCTGAACTCGACCACGATTGTTGTAAACGAAACGGAGTGTCAGGCTTACGGTGGAGCCTTGTCCCTGCTAGAGCGCGGGGCGGGCGATGTGGTGGTGACCCTTGGAGCGAACGGTGCGCGGCGCTATAAGAAAGACGGCTCGCATGAAGAGTTCAAGGCATTCTCGGTAGAGGCTCTAGATACAACCGGTGCTGGTGACGCGTTCTGCGCGGCGCTTGCAGTTAGTGATGATCCGATCTTTGCTGGTGCTGCTGGAGCTCTAGCTACAAGAGAAGTAGGCGCACGCGCCTCGCTCCCAACACGCTCCGAAGTAGAGGCCTTGATCAGGGAGCAGCAGCAATAGCGGCGAGGACCACCTCCGTCGCGCGCGCCGCATCGATCGTCTCAGCCCATTTAACTGGCCCGCCGCGCATCCAGGAGCGCTGATCCACAAGTGTCATTCCGCGCGTGTGCTCACCTCGTGTCTCAACTGACACGTAACGATCGGCAAACTCGAACAGCTCGGGGTCAGTAATTGCCAATACCGCGCAGGGGTCATATAGAACAGCCTCAAGGCTCTCGCCGGTTAGAAGACGAATGTTCTCTAGGTAACCAGCGAGCAATCCATTGCTAAAGCGGCCAAAGCCATT
>WLHA01000275.1 GCA_009702955.1 Actinomycetota bacterium | reverse complement strand
GCTGCGGTTACGTCAAAGATTCGCTTCCTCACCAACGTCGTGAAGCTGCCGATCCGCGATCCGCTCATGGTTGCAAAGCAACTCTCCTCGATGGCAGTTCTCTCTGGCGAGCGCGTTGGGCTCGGTGTTGGCCTCTCATGGATCCCCGAAGAGTTCAAATGGACGCACACAGATATGCGCACACGCGGAAAACGCGCAGATGAGATGATCGAGATTCTTCAACTCCTCTGCGGCGGAGGCGGCCCTGCGTATCACGAGTACCACGGAGCGTTCTACGACTTCGATCGCCTCATGATGTCGCCCGCCCCCGAGAAGGCCGTGCCTATTTATGTCGGTGGCCTAAGTGACCCAGGCTTTAAGCGCGCAGCGCGCCTCGCAGATGGTTGGATCTCAGTGCAGAACACTGAAGAGGAGATCACAAACGCCCTCTCCGAGATCGCTCGCTACCGCACTGAGTATGGCCGCTCGCATCTTCCCTTCGAGGTAAGCGCTCTATGCGTAGATGTATTCGACCTTGATGGATACAAGCGCCTAGAAGAGAAGGGCGTAACAGAGCTCCAGACTGTTCCGTGGTACTTCTACGGCGGCGACCCCAATGACCTAACTGTTCAACTCGACTCGCTCGCGCGTTTCGCTGATGAGGTAATAACAAAACTGTGAGCACTAACAATTCACTCGGCGAAGCAACAGATGCAGCTCAAGATGCCGTATTGCCAATTGCACCACTCGATGCCTCAGAAGTAACGCAGTGGGATATTGAGACCGATGTTGCAGTTGTTGGCCTCGGTATTGCAGGTACATGCGCTGCGATTAGTGCCCACGAAGCAGGTGCACGAGTTGCTGCATTCGAGCGTGGTGGCGCAGGTGGTGGCACAAGCGCACTCTCCGGTGGACTCATCTACCTCGGTGGCGGAACCCCAATTCAAGAGGCTTGTGGATACACAGATACTGCGGAGAACATGGAGAGATTTCTCCTAGAGGCTTGTGGACCAGATGCAGACGCCGACAAGGTGCACGCCTACTGCCAGGGCTCTGTTGCTCACTACAACTGGCTCGTTGATCACGGAGTTCCGTTCAAGGGAGAGTTCTGCGATGAGCCCAACCGTGAGCCGATAACAGATGCTGGCCTCTGCTTCTCAGGCGGCGAGGACTCCTGGCCCTTCAACACCATCGCCGATGTGGTGCCGCGCGGACATCACCCGCAGTTCCCAGATACTGCCGGCGGCTTCTTGATGGAGTGTTTGACCGGCGCCCTAGCGAAGACCGATGTGGCAGTGCATACAGATGCTCGCGTCGAGCGACTCATCGTTGATGCTGGTCGCGTTGTTGGTCTAGTTGCACGCGTTGACGGTCGCGACCTACACGTGTGTGCAACCGGTGGCGTGATTCTCTGCGCAGGTGGATTTATCTTCAACGAAGAGATGCTGGCCCGCTACTGCCCCGAGGCACTGCGACCGTTCTCAGCTTGGAGAGTTGGTACGGATAACGACGACGGCCGCGGGATTCGCCTCGGCGAGGGTGCAGGCGGCACCACTACTCGCATGGACTCCGTTGAGTGCGCACTCCCAATCGGCCCACCACATCGCATGGCTCGAGCACTCCTTGTCGGCAAAGACGGTAAGCGCTTCATCAACGAAGATACATACACGGGCCGCATCGGGCATCGCGCACTCGTTGATCAGCAGGGCGAGATCTACATGATCGTCAGCGAAGAGATTTTCGAGGTCAACTTTGTCGGTATGCGCATTACTTGGGCCGCTGAGACCCCTGAGGAACTCGCCGCAGATGTTGGGCTGCCAGCAGATGTGCTTGCAGAGACAATCGCAACGTATAACCAGCACGCCGAGAACGGAACCGACCCCGAGTGGCATAAAGAGCCTGATTTCTTAGTGCCATTGCGCCCTCCGTATGGAGCGATTGACCTGCGCGTCGACTCGAAGGCCATCTACGCACCATTCACACTCGGCGGGCTAAAGACAGACCCCGATTCACATGTGCTTGATCCATCGGGAGTACCCGTACCAGGCCTATACGCAGCGGGTCGCAGTACTGCAGGCATCGCAGCACACGGCTACGTGAGCGGCATCTCGCTCGGTGACGGTTCCTTCTTTGGCCGCCGAGCGGGAGAATCCGCAGCGCGCAAGAAGTAACTAATCAATCCTCAATCGACCGCCGGCCGGGGTCTTTACAAGCAGCCGGGGAGTCGCTACCTTAGGAAAATGGATCTTGACATAATTGTTGAAAGATTTGCCGAGGGGCTTGGTTCGATTGACGAGAAAGATGAGATCAGTCGACTAAGCCGATTCAGGGACAAGACTTTTTTGCCTGGGCTCCCTGCGATGCCCGAACAAGAAGTAGTACGCCTTTACAAAGCTTGGTGGATGGCGACGTATCCAAATGAGGTGCCAACCTCCCTGCACATGGAAACCGAGGTGCCGTATCCAATGAGCACTCGTAGCAAGTTAGATATCCTGTTCACCCCTAGCCCAAGCGCCCTTGGCGCTCCGGAATGGGCAATCGAAGTGAAGCGGATTCAATTCGTAGGAGACAACGGCAAACGAAACGATTTCGGAGTGCCGAAAATGCTGTCACCATACCTAAAAGATCGCAGTCTGATTCATGATATCCATCGCATGATTGATGAACCGATGTCAAAAAAGAGAGCCGTTGTAGGCTACGCGTTTTCTTACGACTATTCGACCTGCGAGTACGCGCTTTCGCTACATTCCTCTCACGCCGAGCGCATCAACGAAATTCGGACTGTGTGCAGAGCAAACAATCCGGATACTGGAGAACTCGACGCTCAAGTATTGATTCGAGTTGCGGACCTTCAGTTGAGAAATGCCGGCGTCGTTACCGACCTTATAATTCGAGAATTCCAAGGCCTGTGGAAACACCCATGCGGAGGAAACGGCCTCGTCTTCGCCTGGGAGGTGGTCTAATCTCGCATTGCATTAAGGAGATCATCGGGCGTGTGCGGAGACTCCAAGAGTGCATTCGCAAGGCCGGGGCAACTCTCCTTCAATAGTTTTTCGTAACGAGCAATTGTTTCTTGCAAAACATGCCAAACAGCGCCGACACTGACCCCATTCCCCAACTGCTTATAGGTCAAAGCGTCAGCCTGATCTCCAAAGTCAAACCAATCCGGCAGACCTTGGAGTCGAGCCGCCTCGAGCGGAGTAATTCGTCGCCGCTCGGGACCGATTATCGATGTTTGCGTAATTGCGACAAGGGCTGGGAGATAGGTGGCACGTTTTGCACGTATGCCTGACGGCCTTAGGTGCATAACCGTCTCCCAGAGTGAAGGAGTGCCTTGAGCCTGCCATTCCAACTTGCGCCTCGACGGCGGGAAGAGGTCGGAGTCAATCGACCATTTCTTCTTCCACTTCTCTAGCACCTTGCGATGGGCTTCGTAGAAGTTAGAGTTCTTAACAAGAAAATTCTCCTTCCACTTTGGCGTACCG
>WLHA01000274.1 GCA_009702955.1 Actinomycetota bacterium | reverse complement strand
TTTGCAATCACGCGGCGCCCCTCTGCCACTACCCCTGGGAGGCGATCAAATCTCCCATCGAGAAGAACAAGCTTTGCGACGGCTCTCGTTGCGGGGGCCCCCGACCCCATCGCAACTCCGATATCTGCACGCTTGAGCGCTAATGCATCATTTACGCCGTCCCCGGTCATGGCGACTACGTGCCCTTTGGACTGCAACGCGCTGACCATCGCCTGCTTCTGCTCTGGAGAGACCCTGCCGAAGACGCTGTTACTTTCAAGTACCTCAGCAATCTCGCTCTCTAACGATGGGAGATTTCTAGCGTCGTATGCCTCATCTACCTCAACCCCAACTCGCCTCGCAACCGCCGCGACGGTAAGTGGATTGTCTCCTGAGATGATCTTTAAGCCAACCCCTTGAGCAGAGAAGTATGCAAGGGTCTCGGCTGCATCAGGGCGAACCTGCTCTTCGAGTATTACTAGCGCTACCGCAGATGCATTCTGGGAGACAGAGTCTCCGATCTCGCCCGAGTCTGCATGGAGAAGTGCGAGTACCCTCGAACCAGTAGAGGCAATCTCATCTGCCTGACGTCTCGCAGGGTGCGTTGCGTCGGAGATCAGCATCTCGGGGGCACCTAACCACCAGGCACCTTGCCCACGGAATGAAGTAGCACTCCACTTGCGCGCAGATGAGAACGCCACGGAGGACTCGCGTTCCCACTCCGAATTATTTGGGTATGCCTCACGTACCGCGAGAAGTGTTGCGTTTGCTGACTCATCTGCTGCGAGAGCGGCCAGCGCCAAGAAGACCGCCGCTTCAGATGCGCCTGGCAGAATCTCGACACGCTCGAGCGCTACCGAGCCCTCGGTGAGAGTTCCAGTCTTATCAATGCAGACCACATCTACTCGGGCAAGTACTTCGATCGCTGGCAGTTCCTGAACTAGAACCTTTCTGCGCGCAAGCGTCACCGCTGCGATACCAAATGCAAGGCTGGTTAAAAGCACAAGACCCTCAGGGACCATGCCGACCACGCCGGCGACTGCACCTACCAGCGCGGCTTTAACTCCGTCAGCATCGCCCGTTGGGTTTCGTAACTGATTCCAGAAAAGCAGGGGGCCGACGATGAATAGCCCAATGGTGACGAACTTAAGTATTCGGTTTACTCCAGCAACGATCTCAGAGTGAACAAGTGAGAATCTGCGAACCTCATTCGCGAGCCTGTGTGCGTAGGCCGACTCCCCAACTGCGGTCGCCTGAAAAACTCCTGAGCCTGCAACGACGATTGAACCTGATAGTAAATAGCCACCCGCAGATTTTTCGAGTGCGTCTGCCTCACCCGTTAGAAGCGACTCATCAACCTCTAGGGCCTTAACAGAGCGGAGAAGTCCATCCGCAGGGACTTGATCTCCGGACTTCAGGGCGATTAGGTCATCTAATACGAGCTCTGCTGCAGGGATCTCGATCTCGACCCCGCTGCGCATAACGCGAATGAAGGGTGCATTCAAGACTGAGAGCCTGTCTAGCGTGATCTTTGATCGGAGTTCCTGAATGATTCCAATCGCAGCGTTAGCCACGAGTACCAAACCGAAGAGCGCGTCACGGAACTCGCCTACAACCACGACGATCGCAAACATCACCCCAAGAATCGCATTGAAACGCGTGAATATATTGGCCCTGAGGATCTCGACTACAGGGCGACTAGTCCGATCAGTAGCGATGTTAGAGAGGCCAGAATTACGTCGCTCCTCTACCTCGGCAGCTGTGAGCCCGCTCTCGGGGGTCAGGGAACTTGGCTGTGGTACTTGCGCGGCGGTGCCTGACTCGGTCACAGATGAGAAACCTACAGGAGATCAGAGGCAGCTAGCGGCTACCTCATTTAGTAGAGGTAAGTAGTTCTTCTAACGAAAATCTCTAGACCGCTGCGCTCCGGTAATCGATATCGGTAGCGCCTCAATGCGTTGAGCCAAGAGATTGGTTACCCCACGACGTCGCTCTAAAACTCCTCGTACACATAGAGCTGGAGACCTGCTTGCAACACGTTTGTAGCGGGCCCAGACTGCAGCAGTACAGATCACATTTAGAAGCCCGTCTTCATCCTCAAGGTTGATAAAGACCACACCACCTGCGGTCTCCGGTTGTTGACGATGTGTCACAAGCCCAGCCACCTCGACCACGGTTCCGTGTGGCGTATCGCGCAACGAGCCGGTAGTAACGACACCGCGCTTAACTAGGTCTGCTCGAGAGAACTCAGTCGGGTGATGATCTGGAGAGATCCCGGTTGCCCATAGATCGGCAGCGACTACCTCTTCTGGCTCCATGCCCGGCAGGGTTGGCGCCTCCATGCCTGGGACCAATCCGGGGAGTCGATCGGAGCGAACTACCGCGCCTTTACCTGCTCCCGTACCCGCTCCCTTACCTGCCTGCTTGGACCTGCTTAGACCTGAGCGACTCGATCTAAGTGCACCCGCTGACCAGAGGGCCTCACGGCGGTCATGTCCAAATATGGAGAACGCACCCGCTGTAGCGAGCGACTCAAGTGCATCTACAGGGGCATCCGTGCGACGAGCAAAATCTTCAATATCTATGAATGGTCCCTGCTCGCGCTCAGCATCGATGCGATCAAGTAAGGCCGATGGAAGCCCGCGCACATATCGCAGACCAAGGCGCAGAGCATGTACCGATGGGTCTGCATGCCATCCGCGCATAGGGAACCCTTGAGGACCGGATTCAACGCTACGCGGCTCAAGAGTGCAGTCACGCCTTGATTCTTTGATGCATACGCCGAGGGTCTCGACTCCATGACGACGGGCATCGCGCACGATGGTGTGTGGAGAGTAGAAACCCATCGGCTGAGAGTTAAGGAGCGCGCATGCGAACTCCGCTGGATGGTGATACTTGATCCAAGCACTTGAGTAGACGATGTAGGCGAAGCTCACCGAGTGGCTCTCAGGGAAGCCGAAGTTTGCAAAGGCCTCTAACTTCTTCGCAATCTCATCTGCAATCTCGCCGGTTATACCCCTCTCTGCCATCCCCGACATAAGTCGCTCGCGCATTCTCTCCATGCGTTGCTTCGAGCGCTTGGAGCCCATCGCCTGACGGAGTTGGTCTGCCTCGCCGGCCGTAAAACCAGCGACGTCTATAGCCATCTGCATCAACTGCTCTTGGAATAACGGGACCCCTAGAGTCTTCGCAAGGCAGGGCTCTAGCAACGGATGGAGGTAGGTAACAGGCTCTTCTCCCATACGCCTGCGCAGGTATGGGTGCACTGATCCTCCCTGTATGGGCCCAGGTCTGATGAGTGCTACCTCAACCACGAGATCGTAGAAAGTGCGCGGCTGCAGACGCGGAAGGGTGGCCATCTGCGCTCGACTCTCTACCTGAAAGACCCCGATCGTGTCCGCCGCGCAGAGCAGGTCGTATACCTCGTCCTCTTGGGGAATAGTTGCAAGATCAATCTCAACCCCTTCATGCTCGCGTACCAAATCAACAGCCATGTG
>WLHA01000273.1 GCA_009702955.1 Actinomycetota bacterium | reverse complement strand
TACTGGCATGCCTAATGCCTCGAGAAGTGCGTGGTCTTCTTCCGGAGAACGACCGCCGGTGGTTAGGTAGTTTCCAACGATAAGTGCGTTAGCCCCTGCGAGAAGCCCCATTCCTTGAAGCTCACCAAGTACTCGCTCGCGACCACCAGCAAGACGCAGCCAAGCGGAGGGGAGAACGAGGCGGAATAACGCAATCGCCTGTAGTGCCTCACGCGGGGAGAGCATCGTGTAGTCGGCGAGGGGTGTTCCTGGGCGTGGGTCGAGCAGGTTGATGGGTACCTCACACGGGTCGAGTTCCGCTAGCTCGAAAGCAAACTCGACTCGCTCTTCAAGTGTCTCACCCATTCCGAGGATGCCTCCACAACAAAGCTCCATGCCGGCAGCAATTGCGCGCTTTGCGGTATCGACGCGATCGTCGTAAGAGTGCGTAGTGCAGACCTCAGGGAATCTTGAGCGCGGTGCCTCAAGATTGTGGTTATAGCGGCGTACTCCAGCATCGGCGAGACGCTTGGCCTGCTCGTCAGTGAGTAATCCAAGTGAGCATGCAACCTCAAGGCCAGTCTCCTCGTGTACAGCGTTAACCGCAGTGATCACTTTGTCTAGAAGCCGCTCTGAGGGTCCGCGCACTGCAACAACTATGCAGAACTGTGTCGCCCCAGCTGCCTTTGTCGCGTGTGCTGCCTCTAGTACCTCTGCTAAATCGAGGAAAGCGTAGACATCAACTCCGGTATCGAATTTGACAGATTGTGAGCAGAAAGCGCAGTCCTCTGGGCATGCTCCAGATTTGGCGTTGATGAGGCTCTCTAGCTCAACAGTGTCGCCGCAGTACTGCAGCCTCACGCGATGGGCAAGGCCAACAAGATCGGGGACTAGCTCTAGGGGCTCGTTTGCCACCGCCATTACCTCAGCACGTGTGAGCGGGCGCCGCTCCACGAGAAGTGCGTGCTCTGCGACCGCAAGGGCTTGAGAAGGCAAGGTATTGCTCCTAGTGCTCTGGTTTCTATGGATTATGTGTGGAGAAGTAAATATTCTGCAGGCGGGGCCTTGCTTCAAAGGGCAGTAGTGCAGAGTGCCTTCAAAACTCGTGCCGGAACTCTACTAAAGCGCCCCGATTCCGCATTATCGGTTGGATGACCAACGTGACATTAGGTCATCGGTTGGGCAAATATAGGGGTTGCGACAGTGATTTTTAATCGAGGTTGGTTCAGTGAGCATCTGGATCAGCCCTAAACTGCGAGACCATGGCACAGAAGAAAATTACTTCGAATACGAGTAGCGGAGGCAGGGCCCAGCAGCGGCTACGAATAGCGGCGGCATTACTTGGAATTGGCGGGTTGGTCTTTGCCGTATTCTTAGGTATCTACGTCACTGCCATAGGGACTGTCGGTAAATCTTTCCTCGGCGAGCCAACAGACTCAATAAACTTCATGATACAGGGCGTGAAATTGGTGGAGGGCCAGTACGCAGCGTTTAACTGGCTTATTTTTCTACTCGCTTACGCTCCGTTCCTTATCTCGAGTGCAATCCTCTTCTCTGGTGCTGAGGTCTGTGGTGCTGTCGCACGCCGAACTCGCACGCGTTCCTCATCGAGCTCCCCTGAGCCAGATGGCGCGCCGGCGCTTTAAGGTTCATTCGCTGATTGCATAAGCAATCGGGATCCAAATTCAGATACCCGTCCCAGAAGAGTTAGCCGAAGCATTCGATAATGAACATTACGCGATTCTTAATACTTGGATATGTCGTCGGCATCCCCCTTGGAGTGGTTGCCCTCTACGACATTGCTCGCCTAAAGCGCAGAGCGTTTCGCATCTCAGGTCACCACAAGATGAGATGGCTTGGATGGACAATCGCAGGGCTAATCAGTGGTTGGGGAGCAGTTCTTGTTGGCACACTCTGGGTACTAGGCAATGCGCGCCACGATGCAATCGACGTGCTGGAGAAGCAACGCCGCGCATAACGCGCCTGCGTTTAGCGTTCGTTAGGTGCGGGCATTTTGGCTACTGAGCTAAACGAGTCAAGCTCCTGCCAAGAATCAAGCAGTCTTGTAGCTGCTGCGGTCAGTAATGCGATGATCCCGGAGTCCCTCAGTTGTTTCATGACGGCCTATCGGCTCGAGAACTTTCCTCCTGTAGAGAAAAAAACTGCCCCGACCATCTAGCGAATCGCTAGCACGGTCGGGGCAGTTGGAAATGCGTGATCAGCCTCGCGAGGCTGAGTGAAACTACTTCGTCATTGTGCCTTCCCAGAAGAGGGCGTCGCCGATCTCGTTGGAGGTGCGGTGAATGCGACCCTCGAGGTGAGTGGCTACCCACTCTGCTGCAGCGCGTGTTGCCGCCTCTGCCTCTTCGTGTGTCTCCCATGCTGTGATGCCGATGACGGTTATTGCGTCAACTTCGAGGAGCGAGTAGGCCTGAAAGCCTGGCATGGAGCGGTAGATGTCGAGGATTCCGCCGGGCCCAGTTGCCACTTCAGCTACCTCCTTGGAGGTTCCCTTCAAGACGTCATATTTGGCAATTCGTAGGTGATTCATGCTTTTCCTCTAATTCCTTGGTGACTAGTAGTGGATGGAGACCATACTTCGGGGGCGAACTCCCCGTCAGATTGTGTCTTGGTGGGGGGGGCTGACGTTAGCGAACCGCACCGAAGCGGTACCGAAGCCACGCCGCACAACAGCGGCCCCCTCCGCTATCCTCGGGGGCTGGCTCAAAATCTTGATAACGGAGAAATTATGGAATTTGATGGCTTGAAAATCACTCCCAAGGCAAATAAGACTCCTTCCTGGAACGCTACCCGGGGCCTCTAAATGCCTAATCCGTTAACACTCGTCGGCACATATGGTTCGCCCTACTCCCTCAAGATGCGTGCGGTCCTGCGGTATCGCCAGATTCCTTTTCGATGGGCGATTCAGGGGACAGCCGATGAGCAGGGAATTCCGAGGCCCAAGGTAGCGATCATCCCGGTGCTTGGATTCCCCGACGCCTCCGGCGAGGTTACCGAGGTGATGGTCGACTCGACCCCTCAGATCGCTCGCCTAGAGACGATGTTTAGGGAGCGCAGCCTCAAGCCAACAGATGCAGGCCTTCACTTCTTGGACCTGCTCATTGAGGACTATGCCGACGAGTGGGTCACCAAGATGATGTATCACTACCGCTGGGCACCTCGTGAATCCGTAGAGCGTGCACGCAAGTTGTTGCCGGTATGGCCTGGACTACATGCGACCGACGAACGCCTTGAGCGCATGGGGGAGTACATCGTTGATCGTCAGGTGAGTAGGCGCGCTCTTGTCGGAAGCACAGAGACCAATGCGCCTGTCATTGAGTCCAGTTATATACGCCTGCTCGAGATTCTTCATAGACACCTTGAGGGCAATGATTTTCTTCTTGGCGATCGCCCCGGGAGTTCGGACTTTGGCCTCTACGGACAATTAAGCCAACTTGTAATTATTGAGCCGCCATCAACTGACCTCTGCATACTGCATGGGCCCCGCG
>WLHA01000272.1 GCA_009702955.1 Actinomycetota bacterium | reverse complement strand
GCGGGTTATGAGGCATACCTTCCAGCGCAGATCGATGCGGAGCGCCCGCTTCAGGTAAGGGTCGCTGGTAAGCACTGCGAGCAGGGCGATTTGGTGGTCCCGGATGCCTACCTACCGGCGAATGTTGCGGTTGGAGACCTCTTAGTAACCCCTGTAACCGGTGCTTATGGCTACTCGATGGCCTCTAACTACAACAAAGTTCCTCGCCCCGCCGTTGTCTTTATCTCCGGCGGCGAGCCTCGCCTAGTGGTGAGGCGCGAGACAAATGACGACCTGACCCGCCTCGATCAATAGCGCGTCCCTATGGGTGTGTCGAAGAGTCAAAGGAGCCCCGAGATAGGGGTACTAGGAGAGAAAATCCTAACGGGTCGCCTTGGGGGCACTCCATCGGCGAGACTAAGCCCATCATGAGTTCATCAGTAGTTCGCGTAGGTCTTCTTGGTTGCGGAAATGTCGGGTCGTCGCTCGCCCAGATGATCGCTAGTAATGGCGATGCCATTGCAGAGCGCGCCGGGGTGAGGCTCCAGATAACCCAGATCGCAGTGCGTGACCTCTCAATCGACCGTGGTCTGCCAACGAACTCAGCGGTAATGACAGATGATCCAGCGGCGGTTGTTGCAGCGAGCGATGTTGATCTTGTTGTTGAGGTGATGGGCGGTATCGAACCAGCCCGCACTTTGATCCTGGCTGCTCTCGCTGCCGGCAAGCCAGTGGTGACCGCAAACAAAGCGCTACTCGCAGCCGCAGGGGCAGAGTTGTTTGCCGCCGCGGAGGCTGGCGGAGTTGACCTTCTATTTGAGGCCTCCGTCTGTGGCGGTATCCCGTTGATGCGTCCGCTTCGTGAGAGCCTTGCTGGCGATCGAATCCTGCGTGTTACGGGAATCGTTAACGGGACTACGAACTACATACTCACTCGCATGACCGAGGCTGGACAGTCTTTCGCCGACGCGCTTGCAGAGGCACAGGCCCTTGGATTCGCCGAGGCAGACCCGACCGCTGATGTTGAGGCGCACGACGCAGCGGCAAAAGCTGCAATCATCGCCTCGATCGCATTTGGTGCCGAGGTAACAGACTCTGACGTATACCGCGAGGGGATCACCTCAATCACTGCTGCTGATATTGAGGCAGCGCGTGAACTTGGCTACGTAGTGAAGTTACTTGCGGTTGCAGAGGAGCGCGACGGCAAGGTTGGAGCACGCGTGCACCCCGCTATGGTCCCAGTGCAGCACCCGCTTGCCTCAGTACGCGAAGCATTTAACGCTGTATTTATAGAGGGCGAAGCCACTGGAGAGGTAATGCTCTACGGACGTGGTGCTGGGGGATTCCCAACCGCTTCAGCGGTTCTCGGAGACGCAATCGATGCCGCCAAGAACCTTGCGAGCGGTGGGCGTGGTGCGACGATCGGCAAGTTGGTTAGGCGCGAGATGCTCCCGATGGATGGGGTTGTGTCGCAGTACTACCTTGAGCTCGAGGCAGCCGACCGCCCAGGTGTCCTCGCAGTGGTCGCTGACGTATTCGGCCGTCACGAGGTGAGCATTGAGTCAATGCAGCAGCGTGGCATCGGCGAGGATGCTCGTCTAATTTTTGTCACCCATGCAGCTCGTGAGTCTGATCTGCGCTCAACTGTTGCGGAGCTTCGTGAGACCGACGCAGTACTTAGAGTCGGATCAGTGCTGCGTGTTCTAGGGAGCGGAGAGTGAGCAATACTCCGATCGCCTCAGCAGCATGGCCAGGGATTATTGAGGCGTACCGCGATCACCTCCCTGTAACAGCGTCAACGCCAGTAGTAACTCTGAATGAGGGAAATACTCCTTTACTCCCAGCCATGCGCCTCTCGGAGAGGCTTGGTCTCGAGATAAGACTCAAGATCGAGGGCGCTAACCCGACAGGTTCATTCAAGGACCGCGGCATGACTATGGCGATCACGAAGGCTGTAGAGGATGGCGCGTCTGCTGTCATCTGTGCATCCACGGGGAACACTTCGGCATCTGCTGCCGCGTACTCAGCGCGCGCGGGGCTCACATGCGGGGTTGTAATCCCTGCAGGGAATATCGCGCTCGGAAAACTGGCTCAGGCACTAATCCACGGCGCCAAGGTTGTCGCTGTCGAGGGCAACTTCGACGACGCACTCAACATTGTGCGTGCACTCGGGGAGACTGGCCGCGTAACTGTTGTTAACTCCGTGAACCCATACAGGATTCAAGGCCAGAAAACTGCAGCGTTTGAGATTGTGGATGCCCTCGGAGATGCTCCAGATGTTCACTGCATCCCTGTAGGTAATGCAGGAAACATCACTGCCTACTGGATGGGTTACAAGGAGTATTCAGACCTCGGGCGATCAAAGCGACTCCCGCGCATGCTTGGGTGGCAAGCAGCAGGGTCTGCTCCACTTGTGCTCGGTCACCCGATAAGTAATCCAGAGACGATCGCTACCGCTATTCGTATCGGCGCTCCCGCATCTTGGGATGGAGCAGTTGGTGCAAGAGACGAATCAGGTGGGCATATCGGCATGGTCACCGACGACGAGATTCTCAGCGCCTATCGCCTCTTGGCTGAGACCGAGGGAGTATTCGTAGAGCCTGCAAGCGCTGCCTCTGTAGCAGGGTTATTAAAGGCTGTTGAAGAAGGACTCGTTACACGCGGAGAGTCTGTGGTCTGCACAGTTACAGGGCACGGGCTCAAAGACCCTGAACGCGCTATCAAACAGGTCGCGATGAGCGAGCCGGTAGCTGCAACTACAGAGGCAGTTGCTCGCGAGCTCGGGCTCTAAAGCTTTATATCTAGAGCGATATCTCACTACAGGAATATTTTACTAAAGCAAAAAGGGGAGCAAGTATGTCTAAGTCTCGACCGGTCGCACTCATCACTGGAGCCTCAGCAGGCATTGGGCGCGCGTTTGCGGAGGGACTAGCTGATCGTGGCTATGACCTAGTTGTTGTCGCTCGAGACGCTTCTCGTCTTGAGGAGCTTGGCGCGATGCTGAAGACGAAGCACTCGACATCAGTAGAGGTGCTACCCGCAGACTTAACTTCAGATGAAGGCTTGAGCCTCGTTGAGGCTCGCCTTAAGCGCGAGGATGCACCGATTGACCTACTTGTAAACAACGCTGGATTCGGTACAGCCGGGCGCTTCCATGAGATCTCAATCGATAAAGAGATTCGTATGGTTGATTTGAATATCAGCGCGTTGGTCCGCTTGACGCACGCAGCGCTTGATCGCATGGTGGCTAGAGGATCTGGTGGGATCATCAACGTCTCATCCGTTGCTGCGTTCCAGCCCGCTCCCGGTAACGCCACATACTCCGCGACAAAGGCTTTCGTGTCCTCATTTACTCAGGCTGTTCACGAAGAGGTACGCGCTAGAGGTGTGCGGATCACGGCTGTGAACCCTGGATTCACAAGAACCGAGTTTCAGGAACGCGCTGGTATGGAGGCCGAGAAGGTCCCAGGTTTTATGTGGCAGCAGCCTGAGGCGGTTGTCTCAGCAGCGCTAAAGGCTTTCGAT
>WLHA01000271.1 GCA_009702955.1 Actinomycetota bacterium | reverse complement strand
TCGACATCAACCTCTTGGCCGTCGAGATTAAATAAAACGTGATGGGACACGGGGCACCTCCAGCGGCGACAATAGATGCATGTTGACTCCAGAACTCTCTCGACGTGCATTCATTGCTGCCGGCGGGGCTGTAGCCCTAGTTGCTTGCACAGGAACAGACTCCTCAAAGGAGCAGAAGCCATCAAGCACATCTGGGCAAGGCGCAGGGAAGGGCGGGCTCCAGGCGTTACGAGTATCGAGTGACCTATACGCCACTGCAACGCCTCAGAGGTTCGCATTTATCTTTACGCTTGATGGTGAGTTCATTAGCGAGGGAGATGCAACCCTCGCGGTGCGACCAGAGGGCGGAACCTTCGGCGATGACCTACCCGCGACGCTCCACTCCGAGGGACTCCCCAAGGGGCGCGGCATCTATACCCTCGATCTAATTCTCAAAACCGATGGGATATGGGAGGGTCGCGCCACGCTCAACGGCAAGTCTGTGAAACTCTTCTTCCAAGTATTGAAGAAACCTCTTGGCCCGATCCCTGGAGGAGCTGCACCAGAAGCCCCGTCGCCGACTGCAGAGGCAACACTCGGGGTCGACCCGATCTGCACTCGTGTCCCAGCGTGCGCACTCCACGCTAAGTCCCTCGATGCTTTGATCGGCAAAGGTCGCCCCGTTGCGGTCATGTTTGCGACTCCAGCGCGATGCCAAACACAATTCTGCGGACCAGTGCTCGATCAACTGCTCGAGGTACAGGGCGATTACTCGAGCCAAGTTGATTTTGTGCATGTCGAGATCTACGAATCGACTGAGGGGACCAACCTCGTCTCGACCATCTCCGCTTGGGGTATCGATAGCGAGCCGTGGTTCTTTACAGTCTCCGCGGACGGAACAGTGCAGGAGCGTCTAGATGGCGCTTTCGCTACTGACGAGATACGTGGAGCCCTCGACCGCCTCATCGCGTAATCGCGACTCTAGAAATTAGGAGCGCTTAGCTGCAGGCTTCTTAACCGCTTTTTTTGCCGCAACAGTCTTAGTAACTGGCGCAGCCTGCTTCTTGGGCGCAGATTTCTTGGCTGCTGTCTTTGCTTTTTTTGCCGGACTCCCGGGAATCTTTATCTGCTTTGTCCCAGCAAGTGCTTGGCGAATAGTCGCAAAATCCGCATCAGGAATCTCGTGGAGGTTGCCCTGAAACGCCAGCTTCCAGTGCTTGGCAGGCCACTTCTGCATGTACTCAAGGGCCGGACCATGCATATGCGTTGGGATCCAGTCCTCTTCAGCAGGGACTCGGTCGGGCTTGACCTCTACGCGCCACGGGTAATCCTCTCCGGGCTTAGAGAGCCAGATGAGTTCGTGCTCCTCAAAACCCTCAGAGGTAATCGTCGCAGTAGCTGCGAATACCTGAACCGCGGTTACGTAGTAGAGGAGGTTGTCCCCTGGCTTCATGTTCTCCATCACACGGCGGCGTTGACGCGACTTAAAACCCTGTTTTACGAAGCCAAGGTCAATCGTTCGCTGATAGTTATCCGCTGAGGTAACGACCATCCAACTAGTCATTTAGCGAATCCATGTAGCGGTTCCATGTAGCGGTTCCATGTGAAGAGAAATAACTAGCGATGTTGAGGTGTCGCGGATTATGAGAAGGAGGAGCCGCAGCCGCAAGTGCGCTCTGCATTGGGGTTCGAGATGTTGAACCCTGCTCCTTGGAGTCCATCTTTGTAGTCAAGCGATGCTCCACCTAGGTGAAGAATGCTTGCTGCATCGACGACAACCATCACGCCGGCCTGCTCGGTCTTTACATCATCCTCAGCGATATCAGCATCGAAGAACATCTCGTAGGAGAAGCCAGAGCATCCACCTGGGCGTACAGCAACACGAAGTGCGAGACCCTCTTGGTCCTCAGCATCAATTAGCTCCTTGAGCTTGGATGCGGCCGCGTCTGTAAGCAAGAACTGCGCTCGTGCGTCGGTGACTGTAAACATATTGATCCTCCAGTTACTTGGATGGTTTTACTTGGATGGTTCGAATTGGAAATTTTGGATTCTGTTCTTGGGGCCCCCTGAGGGCTCCGCTTTGTTGGTCTAAAGAGTAACCCATATGGGCGCATTGTCACCCCCCAGAGGAGAGAGCCCCAACTTGACTACTCCTCAGCTACTCCTCGGCTACAGAGAATCAACCCGCAAGCACGGGAAAACATTCCCCGGCGGTAGTTCCAAGTCGGTCTACGCGTAACCTATGGATATGCCTGATTCGAAGTCTCCCGCCTTCTCAAAGGTTGATCCTGAGACCGTGCGCGGGATTCTTGGCGGGGTCATTGACCCAGAGCTACGGGCCCCCATCACTGATCTTGGGATGGTTGGCGAGATCAAGGTGGATGGCAGCGCGGTCGCCGTTCAGATTGTTCTCACAACACTTGGGTGCCCATTACGCGCTCAGATCAAGAAGGAAGTCATCTCAAAGGTTGCCTCGCTCCCCGGAGTCGAGGGAGTAACTATCGACTGGATCGAGATGACGCCTGAGCAGAAGGCCAAGACCATGGATACTGCTCGAAAGCGTGCCCAGGCCGATGCCCCTGAGACCGAGATCCCTCCGACGGCTCGCGTCCTCGCTATCGCTAGCGGTAAAGGTGGCGTAGGGAAGAGCAGCATCACGGTAAACCTCGCTGCCGCGCTCGCGAACCGAGGGCTAACCGTAGGGGTACTAGACGCAGATATTTGGGGCTTCTCAGTACCCCGAATGCTTGGCGTCTCAAAGCGGCTCGGTGGCACAGACGGCAAGATCGAGCCGAATGAATTGAAGGTCGGCGATGGCCTCCTCAAAGTCGTCTCTATGGGCTTCCTTGTTGAGGATGAAGGAACCGCACTCATGTGGCGCGGACTCTTACTCACCAAAGCATTGGAGCAGTTCCTCACCGATGTGCGTTGGGGCCACCTTGATTACTTATTGATTGACATGCCCCCTGGTACTGGTGATGTTCAGATGGGCCTTGCGCGCCTTTTGCCCCAGGCCGAGATGCTCGTCGTCACAACTCCAGCACGCGCTGCGCAACAAGTTGCAGTGCGCGTTGCCGACATGGCGCGCCGATCCAACATGAAGGTCGCAGGGGTAATAGAGAACATGAGCGAGCTAGTGCTCGCCGATGGGCAACGCATTGCAGTATTCGGGTCTGGTGGGGGCGAAGCGCTCGCCGCAAGAACCGAGGCTCCCTTGATAGCTCGTATTCCTCTCGAGCCATCTGTGAGCGCTGGCGGCGACAACGGGAAGCCTGTATCGCTTGATGGTGTTGGCCCTGCCGCTGATGCGTTTAGAGACCTCGCTGCGCTGATCGTAAATGAATTGGTTCCACCGCTCGATATGGCTGGATGCACCGCCCGAATTCTTGAGGCAGCAGCTGCAGCGTTTGACGACAGAGACCGCGCCTAACTCAAGCTCCACTTAGTTCGAGCGCTGCTACCGATAACACTTCCTTCGTTGCGAAGTTTGAGTAGGTGAGCGTGGACCTGACGACCCGCAACAGG
>WLHA01000270.1 GCA_009702955.1 Actinomycetota bacterium | reverse complement strand
TATTCGCTAGGGCTGATCTGCTCTTCAGCGCCTTCTGACAGGTCTAAGACCTTGCTCGAAGCCGTCTCTGATTTTTGAGAACTCGATGTGCCTTTGTCTGCTGAACGTCGAGCTAGCTCGATCAAAGCAGCTTCACGAGCCCGTGTAATTGCATCATTACTGGAGTTAGTGGCCGATGGCTTGGGGGCGCTCTTCCCTGCATTCGCAGCGGCTGCAGCAGCGCGTGCTCTCGCTACGAGGTCTTCTCTAACGGGAGCGGTAGCAACTGGCTGGGCTGCAGCGGGCGCGGGTTGAGGCGCTACTGCTCTTTGCGGTGCTGGCGCGGCTTCCATCGGAGGTGCTACCGGTGCTGGTGCTGCTGCCGCGGCCGCTGGCGCCTCTGGGAGTGGTGCCGGTGTCTCTTCACTTGGAGAATCTCCAGAGTCTGACTTGGCCGCAGCTGCTTGCGCACGCGCCTTTGCGATCATCTCAGCTCGTGAACCGGGTGCGGCGCTGCCAGCAGCTTTTGCTCGAGGCACTCTCTCTGCAGAGGGTTTCTTCGCCCCCGCTGTCTCGGTAGCTACAGCACTCGTAGGAGCAGCGCTCGCAGGAGCAGCAGAAGAAGCCGCGGCGGCCGCAGCTGCCGCAGACACAGCGGAGGGTACGCGTGCAGCGCGTGGGCTCAGGACGCGTCCAAGAGTAAGAGCACTGATGAGGATGGTTGTTCCGATCACCGTGTAAGCAAAAACAGGTTCGTACGCATCGGTACCCGCAGTGATGAAGTGAGCAGTTGCGAGAGCCCAGAGTGGATACGAGAGGAAATGAAGCATGCGCCAAATCTTTAAGGGCATGTGGCGTTTCGCTAGCGAGGTTCCCTGTACAGCAATCAGCACGTAAAGGCTAACGACGCCCCACGCAATAGGACCTGGCTTCCACTGCGTATGCATCGGAATCAAGATGTCGCTGAGCGAGAATCTTGCGTATCCGTCAAGCATCAAGCTCACGACGTGTACCCCGACAAGGATGCTCGCAAGACTCGCGAAGTGCTTATGTAGGTCGAGCATCCATGCTGGTTTCGGGAACTTCCCCAGTAGGCGTGTTGTGAGTGCTAATCCCCAGATGACTGAGAGGGTTAGCACCGCCCAAGCAATTATTCCCGTCGATCGTGAGATCCACCAGTAGGTCCGTGGGTCAAGCATTAATTATGACGCCTTTGTTGTTGTGGTGACCGGAGGGGCTGTAACTGGGGGAGTTGTAACTGGGGGAGTTGTAACCACTGTAGGCGCAGGTGGGGCTGTTGGCGTTGGCCTAGAGGGCGAGGTTGATGGGGCGGGTGCTGGCGCAGCACCGGCAACTGGTGTGGTCTGTGTCCGAACTACCGGAGTAGCAGCGCCTCCGACTGTAGATGCGTTAGGCGATGGGGTCGCCGCAGGTGCTGGTGGTGCACCCGCTGCAGGCGCTCCAGCGACCGGGGGAGCAAGAGCGCTGGCATCGAGGCCAGTAGCTCCAGCCGTGGCTACTGCCACTGCACCGGTAGGTGCGGCTGCAACTGAGGAAGTTCCACCCGATGCGCCTGCCTGGCCGGCGAGCATGGCGATCAGGCCAAAGGTTGATGCGGCGGTGATGCCATTAACCAGGATCCGGGTTGTTGCTGCTGCGTGTGGTCTGCGTGCCATGGGGTGAACTCCTTGAGAGTCTTGAGGTCGGCGCAGCGAGACGGGCATCTGCACGATCGCTACGCCTTTGGGGGCACCACCATTGTCGGCGCGACCGCGTTTAGATCTTTAGGGGGATACAGCAAAGACTTGGTTAAGAAGTCTGAGATCGCTCAAAGATTCGAGAATCTCAGCCGTTATCGCCGGGGAGTACATCGAATAATGCCGATAGAGACGCATCGAGGGCTGCATCGTTAGGTGCAACAAGGGTGATATGCCCGACTTTGCGGCCTCTCCTTGGGGACTTCGCATAGTCGTGTAGGTATGCGCCGGTGATCTTCGCTATGGCGCGAGGGTCGGGCATCACCCCGATGCAGTTCACCATTGCGCTCGCTCCAGTGAGATCGGTCTCCCCGAGTGGAAGGCCCGTTACTGCGCGAACGTGGTTCTCGAATTGACTTGTTTTTGAGCCCTCGATGCTCCAGTGCCCAGAGTTATGCACACGCGGTGCAAATTCATTCGCAATGAGTTGATCGCCATGAACAAATAGTTCAAGGGTAAGAACTCCAACGTGCTGTAGGTCTTCTAGAAGGCTCGTGACGTACTTAATTGCGAGGGCCTCTAACTGTAAGTGCGAGGCGTCTTGGATTACTGCGCTGGACACGCGGCTGAGTCGCAGAATTCCATCGCGATGCAGGTTCTCAACAAGCGGCCAAGTTTTGATCTCGCCGTCTACACCGCGAACTGCGATGATCGATACTTCTTTCTCGAAGGGGATGAATCCCTCGAGAATAAGCGCACCTGCATTCGCGAGTGTTTCTAACGCTGCCTCGCACTCAATCTCATCACGCAGCAATACTTGACTCTTGCCGTCGTATCCGCCGCGTCGCGATTTAAGAATCGCAGGTACCCCTAGTTTGCGTACAGCGCTTCGAAGCGAATCGAGGTCCTCTACCTCTGCATGGGGCGCAACTGGAATGCCAAGAGCCTGTAGACGCTGTTTCTCGATTAGGCGGTCCTGTGAAACAGAGAGCGAGGCAATCCCCGGATGTACTTGATTCCCAGCGCCAATTAACGCCGCTACCGTGGATGCCGGAACACCCTCCCATTCATAAGTGACAACGTCGGCTCCGGCAGAAAAATCAATAGCTGCCTCTGAATCGTCTAAAGATGCTGTGGTTACTTCACCAACGGCGCTTGCTGTGACGCCCTTGCTTGGATCTAAGAATCGTGTATCTATGCCGAGGGTTTTTGCGGCTAACCCGAGCATCCACCCGAGCTGTCCACCACCGAGAATCGCGAGAGTTGTCACGGCTTCGCTGGGGTAGTGAGCGCGCTTTTGGCTGCGGACTCCGTTACCGGTTCAAATGTGATGCGCTCGTCGAAACCGCCGATAAAGACAACGGGCCTACTCAACCAAGCTCCTCGCTTCGCTCTGTAAGTAGCAACCGCCTCTGCATTCTCGGTGACGCGTGTCTTGGTCTCGGCTGTGAAGGATTGGTCATACGCAGCGAGAGCGGGATCCATCTGTGCTTTGTACTCTTTTAAACGATCCGATCCCAGGTACATAGCCCTGACCCGCGCAACGTTTCCCTCAATTGAGTTCGCAGCCTCGGTGAGTTGATTAGCGGCCTCGCCATTGAGAGCGATAATCCAAGCGCTCTGTGACTTGGCTAGCGCAATTGAAGGCCCGCGATCCTGTGCGCCGGCAACTTTGAGGGCCTCAAGAATCGCAGGGACTGTTTTATAACGCGCCTCAAGGAGCGGGTTGAGTTTCGCGAAACTCGCATCGGCTGCATTGCGCGAATCGACAAGCGCGGGGCGTTGGGTGACGACGAGGAGCCCCAAGGCACCGAAGATCACAATGATGGCTAGGAG
>WLHA01000027.1 GCA_009702955.1 Actinomycetota bacterium | reverse complement strand
TAAATGATCACCGGAAACGCAGGTAATTGTCCCTGGTTTCTGATAGGGTTCCTGAAGTCGAAAAACCCTCTCTGACCAGCACTTTCGCGTGTTTTCACCACGTTGTTCTGATCCTTGAGAAGGCTCGATTCGAACTCAATTTCCGACCCAATTTTCAATAGGTGTTTGTAGGGCCTTTCTAAGGCCCAAACTCACCCCCAATCCAACCCCTAATCAACTCCGAAGAGGTGTTTCACGAGTGGCATACGCCGCGAAGGATATTACGGTTCTAAAAGGTCTCGAGCCTGTGCGCGAGCGACCCGGTATGTACATCGGCTCGACCGGTATCTCGGGGCTTCATCACCTTGTCTACGAGGTTGTGGACAACTCGGTCGATGAGGCAATGGCTGGTCACGCCAATCGCATCGATGTCACGCTTCTGGCCGACGGTGGTTGCCGCGTCTCAGACAACGGTCGTGGCATTCCGGTAGACGCACACCCTGAAGACCCAAAGAAATCAGCTGCAGAGATTGTTCTTACTGTGCTGCATGCCGGCGGAAAATTTGGTGGAGAGGGATACAAGATCTCAGGCGGACTCCACGGAGTGGGCGTCTCAGTTGTGAATGCACTCTCTAGCCGTCTCGACCTCGAGATCCACCGAGATGGCGGCAAGTATGAGATGACCTTCAAGAATGGTGGCAAGCCCACTGGCCCTCTTAAGAAAGTTGGCGACTCTAAGAAGACCGGCACAACTGTCACTTTCTGGGCGGATGGAACAATCCTTGAGGAGACAGAGTTCCGGGCGCAGACACTTATTGAGCGCCTCCGTGAGATGGCATTCCTCAATAAGGGTCTAGAGATCCGCTTTCGCGACGAGCGCCCTGAGCCACCGCTCGACCAGATATTCAAATTCAGTGGTGGAATCGTCGATTTTGTGCGCCACCTGAATACCACGAAGGAGCCGATCTTTAAGAAGGTTGCTTCTTTCGAGGACGCGGTGGGCACAAGCATTGTCGAGGTTGCGATGCAGTGGAATACGGGATACCACGAAGGAATCCATTCATTTGCAAACAACATCGCAACAACCGAGGGCGGTATGCATGAAGAGGGCTTCAAGAAAGCTCTCACCAACGCGGTCAACAAATACTCTCGCAACAAAGGTTTTCTAAAAGAGAAGGATGTAAACCTTCAAGGCGAGGACATTCGAGAGGGCCTAACCGCAATCATCTCTGTACGCCTTACAAACCCACAGTTTGAGGGCCAGACAAAGACGAAACTCGGTAACACTGAGATGCGCTCTCTCGTTGAGAAGTCAACGAACGAGCGTTTTGGTGACTGGCTTGAGGAGAACCCCTCCGAGGCCAAAGCAATAGTCATGAAAGCAACCCAGGCATCGCGTGCACGTTTAGCGGCGCGCCAGGCTCGTGATCTAACGCGCCGACGTTCACTGCTTGAGTCTGCATCTATGCCAGGAAAACTCGCAGACTGCTCCTCTAAAGACCCGTCACTCTCCGAGCTCTTCATTGTGGAGGGAGATAGTGCCGGTGGATCTGCGAAGCGTGCTCGTAATCCAGAGTTCCAGGCGATCCTTCCGATTCGCGGAAAGATTCTCAACGTTGAGCGCTCGCGCCTCGACAAGATGCTTAAGAACGAAGAGATTCAAGCGCTTATCACTGCATGTGGAACAGGTATCGCGGAGGAGTTCAACAAGGACAAGCTCCGCTATCACAAGATTGTGTTGATGTCCGATGCTGATGTTGACGGATCACACATCCGCACACTTCTGCTCACGTTCTTTTACCGGCAGATGCCCGAGGTCGTAATTGCTGGGCATATCTACATTGCTCAGCCACCGCTATTCCGAGCCGATCTCGGTAAAGAGCGCCACTACCTTAAAGATGAGGCCGCTCTGAACGCATTTGAAGCGGCCCACCCAGGGCGTCGCATCGAGACGAGCCGATTCAAAGGTCTCGGCGAGATGGACTGGCAAGAGCTCGGCGCAACCACGATGGGGGCCGATACACGTACCCTCCTGCAGGTCTCAGTCGAGGAAGCAGCCATCGCAGATGAAGTGTTCTCAACCTTGATGGGTGAGAACGTAGAGGCCCGCAAGGGATTTATTCAGTCGAATGCCCAGGACGTGCGGTTCCTTGACATTTAAGGGCACACGCTCAAACCGATCAACGCAGCGCCAATTAGCGCGAGGCAAAGAGGAGAACCATGCCTGAGGGCGTGCAGCAAACATTTGGAAACGTAGAACCAATCTCGATTCAAGACGAGATGGAGCGATCATTCCTCGAGTACGCCATGTCCGTCATTACATCGCGCGCGCTTCCAGATGCCCGCGACGGGCTCAAGCCTGTTCAGAGACGAATTCTTTACGGGATGTACGACGCCGGACTTCGCCCAGACCGTCAGCACAAAAAGTGCGCGAATACCGTCGGGCAAGTAATGGCGTATTACCACCCCCATGGTGACCAGGCGATCTACGACGCTCTTGCCCGCATGGCCCAAGACTTCTCTCTCAGATATCCACTAGTTGATGGTCACGGAAACTTTGGTTCTCCAGACCCCAACGATCGCCCAGCTGCCGCGCGTTATACAGAGGCTCGCCTCGCAACGCTTGCAATGCAGTTACTCGGCGACATCGATGAAGACACTGTCGACATGATCGCTACCTACGACGGCGGAACCGTTGAGCCTGCAGTACTCCCAGCGCGCTACCCAAATCTTCTAGTTAATGGAGGTGGCGGAATCGCGGTAGGAATGGCGACCAATATTCCTCCCCACAACCTCGGCGAGATCATTGATGCGGCGCTGCACGTTGTCGATAACCCAGAGGCAACTGCTGATGACCTCATGGCATTTGTAAAGGGCCCAGACTTCCCAACAGGTGCGCTAATCCTCGGAACAAGCGGGATTCGCGACTGCTACCGAACTGGTCGCGGATCGATCACGATGCGAGCCGTAGCGGAGATCGATGAAGGAAAGAAGGGCGATCAGAGGATCGTCGTTACTGAGGTTCCCTACCAAACATCCGTCGAGGTAATTGGTACGAAGATCGCTGAGTTAGTAAACGACCGACGCATTGAGGGAATTCGTGATGTGCGTAACGAGTCAAGCGGTGTAACAACTCGCCTTGTAGTTGAGTTGAAGCGTGATGCAAATGCACAGGTAGTGCTGAATCAACTCTTTAAGCACACCCCGATGCAGACAAACTTCGCGGCCCACATGCTTGCACTTGTCGATGGAGTACCGCGCTTGCTCACCCTTGATGCTGCAATCAAGGTCTATGTTGAGCACCAGGTTGAGGTTATAACTCGCCGCACGTCATTCCGACTCCGTAAAGCACAGGACCGTGCTCACATCGTTGAGGGTCTTGTTCGAGCACTCGGCATGATCGATGCGATTATTGCTTTGATTCGCGCGAGTGACGATGACGAGGGTTCGCGCACTGGATTAATGGCGACACCATTTGATTTCAGCGAGGTGCAGGCCAACCATATTCTTGAGATGCCACTTCGTCGCCTCTCCCGTCTACCGGGTGAGCGCCTTCGTGATGAACTCGCCGAACTTCAACTTACAATCGCAGACCTCGAGTCAATCCTTGCCGACGAGGGGCGCAAGCGAGAGATCATTAAGTCTGAACTAACTGCGGTGCGCGATAAGTTTGCCGATGAGCGTCGCTCGCAGATAACGATTGACACCGGAAACCTTGAGGACCTTGACCTAATTGAGGACGAAGAGGTAATTGTTGTCCTCACCAACAAGGGCTACATCAAGACGGTTGCGGCGGATGCATTCCGCAAGCAGGCTCGAGGTGGTCGGGGAGTGCGCGGGCAAGCACTTAAGGATGGAGACTTTGTCTCGCACCTTCTAACGAGCACCATGCACTCGTATTTACTCTTCTTCTCTAACCGCGGAAAGGTCTACCGCCTACGCGCTCATGAGATCCCGATGAAGGAGCGCACTGCCCGCGGTACCGCGGTCGTAAACCTCATTGCACTTGGCCCAGACGAGAAGGTTCAAGCAGTCATTGATACGCGTACCTACGAAGACGGCACCTTCCTCTTCTTCGCAACGAAGCAAGGTCAGGTAAAGAAGACCAAGATGGGAGAGTACGACTCATCTCGCCGAACAGGTTTGATTGCAATCAACCTCAAGGACGACGATGAACTCGTTGGGGTTGTGCAGACCACTGGCGACGAAGACATCTTTATGGTGTCCCGTAGCGGTATGACGATTCGGTTCCCCGAGTCAGAGGTGCGTCCGTTGAGCCGTGGTGCTGCAGGCGTTCGAGGTATGAAGCTTAAGAATGCCGATGACGCAGTGGTCTCGTGTGATGTTGCACGCGATGATGCAGTGATGCTCTTCGTCAGTGCATCTGGGCATGGCAAGCGAACCAAGCTCGAGCGCTTTAATGCACAGGGGCGTGGTGGGCAAGGCGTCCGAGGAATGAGAGTTACTGCAGGCCGTGTCGGGGTTGTGGCCGCCTTTACAGTGCTTACCGACGATGAGATTCTCGTATTCTCATCGACCGGCAACGTCGTTCGTTTGGCAGCCAAAGAGATCTCATCTCAGGGGCGAGACGCAACCGGCGTGAAGGTCTCCTCTGTAGGTGAAGGTGAGACGGTGGTTGCTGTTGCCCTGGTGCTCGAGGCGTCTGACGACGAGGACTGAGGTTTGTAATGGCTCGATCGGGTAAGTCAGTCACCACTGGGGACGCCATGCCCGATCGCAGCCAGTTGATCGATGTCGACCCTGAGCGCCGGCGATATGAGATTCGAAAAGTGGACCTATGGTCTGTGGTCCGTACCGCCCTGCTCTTTAACCTCGCCGGGCTAGGGGTCATAGTCGTCGCAGGAGTGGTTATTTGGCTTCTCGCTGCGGCACTCGGTGCGATCTCAGGCCTCGAGGACTTCCTTGGGAGCCTGCTCTCTGCTAAGGACTTTAAATTTGCCTCACTCCAGATACTTGAGGGATTTATCCTCTTAGGCCTCATAATGGTTGCTATCTCAACCATTCTTGTGACGGTTGCGACCTCGATCTACAACCTCTTCGCCGAGCGACTCGGCGGAGTAGCGCTGATTCTCGTCGAAGAGTACGACGAGTAGCGCAGACCCGAGTACCTCGGTAGGGGTGCTGATAACCTCCTAAATTCCTAAGCGGGGCTATAGCTCAGTCGGTTAGAGCGCACCCCTGATAAGGGTGAGGTCGCTGGTTCGATTCCAGCTAGCCCCACTGGCCTTTGTGGTCTGAGAGAAGAACGAGGTTGAGGCGGCCATTTGGCCGCCTCTCTTCGCGCAGTGGTCCTTTGAGCCGAGGCGTCGTTATGCTCAAGGGCATGCGCGCAAGTCGTGCCTTTAGGCGCAGCCTCATTGTTGTAGTGGTAGCAGCGATTGCCGGCGCGTTGGTTCGCGTTCAAGGCAAGGGGAGCGTTGCTCCAACAATTGGCGGATGGCGTCAACTATCTGGTCCTAACTTCCGTTGAGCACCGTATTGCTTGTAGGGGTCGGCGCCCTCGGTGCTCGGGCAGGTCGCCAACTCGGTGCTACACCCGGCGTCGATCGAATACTTGTCGCAGATAGACGTGCAGATCGCGCTGAGGCTCTGCGTAAATTTCTAGGTGCTAAAGCGGAGACGGTTGAGTGGAGCGCGAGAAGGCCACTCCCGCCGGGAGTAGATGCTGTTGCTTGTGCACTACCTGCAGGCGACGATGTTCCGTTGGTGATCGCTGCACTTGAATCAGGGGTTCCGATCGCCACAAGCGGGGATAATCAAGAGAGCATCGCCACACTGCTTCGCCTCAACGATGAAGCACTCGCCAGTGGAGTGGCAGTGCTCGCAGGGTGCGGGCTCGCTCCAGGGCTATCTGATGTACTCGCCGCTCACGCCGCAACGCTCCTAGACAGTGTTGACGAGATTCACGTCGCTCGTGCGGGTGTTGCGGGGCCAGATAGTGAGGCCTCGATGCGGAGGCTTCACAGTGAGCGCCCTACTGAAGTAATTGGCGGCGTCATGAGCGAGGTCCGCCGGCGAAGCACGCATGAATTAATTTGGTTTCCTGAGCCGGTTGGAGACAAAGAGTGTGAACTGATCGGCGCCGGCGTAGGTTTGCTCCACAAGTCCTTTCCATCGGCTGATCGAATCACAATGCGCGCCGTCGAACCGGAGTCGCGGTCAACGGGATGGTTTCGTAGAAATGATCCAGGCGGTAACTGGGGAGCGACGCGCGTCGAGGTATGGGGGCGCATAGGGATTGCACGGGTTCCAGTTATTTACGGAGCCGTTGGGCGTACTGCCACCATGGGGGGCGCAGTACTTGGGGTCGCAACTGCACTGTTAGTTGGTGCGGTTCCGGAGATCGGAGCCGCGCAGCCAGGGGTAAGTGGGCTTGCGAGTTGCGTCGTGCCCGAGGCTTTCCTCGCCGAGTTGGAGCGTCGTGGAGTTAGCGCAGCGAAGTTTGAGGGTGTACCGGTCGCTTAATCGTTGCTTAGCAAACCGCTACTTAACAGCTGCTCGAACAGTTTCACTAAGCGCCTCAAGCGATATCCCCTGCGAACGGGCGCGCCCTAAGACGTGGCAGAGCAGTGGTGCATTTGTACGAGCCCCGCTGGAGTGTGCTGCAAGGCCAGCTAATTCGAGCAGGACCTCTGCCTCTGATTCACTAACAGAGATGCTCTGCGAATCAAGAGAGTGCTCTTTCGCAATCTGCGCGGTTAAATCGTCAATCCACTGCAAGGCTATTTCCTGCTTTCGCTGGTCTTGATAAGACGCGCCGAAGTGGCGCTCTATCTGTTAAAACTAACCCACAAGACGCTATATAAATAGGAGTATCGGGGCCTAAGCCGACTTGACCTGTCAGCTAAAAGGTAGACCTGTCGAAGGTGCCTTCGATGCAATTGGCAAAGACGGTAAAAGGTATTTGGCTTGCTGTGCTGTTTAGGACGCGTACTTCCCAGCTCTCGCCGTCTCCAGGCCCAGGGGTTGGATTCATGTAGGGCTGAGACGAAAGCACCGAGAGGAATTCATTCGGCAAGTAGAACCCACCGCCTATGGCAATTGAACCAGCGGGGCAATCAGCTTTAGTGACTGTCACCGTGCTTCCATCAGCAAGGGCACCTGCATACGCGAGTACTACTCCTCCGGCGCCTGTCGAACCGGTCGGCCCTGTCGGCCCTGTTACTCCAGTTATGCCTTGTGGTCCGGTTGGTCCTGCTGCACCGGTCGCACCGGTCGCACCGGTCGCACCGGTCGCACCGGTTGCACCAGTAGCGCCAGTAGTTCCGCTCTCACCTTGTGGTCCGGTTGGTCCTGCTGCTCCGGTGACTCCGGTGGTGCCGGTTGCACCTGTTGCCCCGGCCGTGCCGGTTATGCCTTGTGGTCCGGTTGGTCCTGCTGCTCCGGTGACTCCGGTTGTACCTGTTGCACCAGTCGCGCCGGTCGCGCCTGCGGTTCCGGTTATGCCTTGTGGTCCGGTTGTTCCAGTTACACCAGTCGATCCTGTTACTCCGGTGGCGCCGGTTGCGCTTGCCGTGCCGTCATTTCCGGTCGCTCCGGTGATTCCGGTAGAGCCTGTTGCGCCGGTGGTGCCGGTGGTGCCGGTCGCGCCTGCGGTTCCGGTTATGCCTTGTGGTCCGGTTGGCCCTGCTGCGCCTGTTACTCCTGTCGCGCCTGTTGCGCCTGTTGCGCCTGCCGAACCTGTTGCTCCGGTTGCGCTTGCAGCTCCGTCGCTACCCGTTGCGCCGGTGGCTCCGGTCGCGCCTGCAGTGCCGGTTATGCCTTGGGGTCCGGTTGGCCCTGCTGCGCCTGTAACGCCGGTTGTGCCGGTAGCGCCGGTTATGCCTTGTGGCCCAGTTGGTCCTGCCGCTCCCATCATGCCGGTTGCACCGGTCGGCCCAGCACCTCCGCCTCCACCGAGCGTGTAGTAGCCAGCAAGGTCGGCGAGGATCTCGACGGGGGATTGATTATTAAAGATATTTATCGCGCCAAATACACCGATTCGTACTGTCACCATGTTGGGCACTGGTCCCCTGCCGACCTTATTTAGGTTCGATGCATTTGGGCGAGTGGTTCCCGCAGGAAAAACAGTTATATATCCAGGTCCAGTTGCATCCACGTAAGTGACATTTAGTACCGCAGCAACTGCATCACTTGGAACAGTGATTGTGTCGTCTGAGACCCCAGCAACGACAACAGTGATCGTGTCATCGGATCCAACCGGACCAACCGTTCCACCAAAACCGGTTCGAGTATCGAGAATTCGAACTGGGTTCATAGGGACGAAGACCGCGCCTTCTGGCACGACCTCTAAACCCGATGCCGGGGTGACATCATTGAGCCCTACGCCAGCAACGATGCCTGATGCGATTAACAATGCAGCCACGGCGGCTGTGGAGAAGCGAGCAAGCGGAGTCTTCATTTTTAGGTCAATCCTTAGAATTCCAAGAGGCGGAGAAACTGCTTGGGGAATCCTAGAGCGATGTTGGGACTTCCGCTTGGGACCCGCCTAAAACAACCCCTCAATTACCCGCAGCCTCTCCACGAGCAGCCGATCGCTACGCTTTTAGGCATGCACACCGAGATGATGCTTAACCCTGAGCATCTTGAGAACCCCTTCCCAACAGAGCGCCTGCGCTCAAACGGCGTTCTCGCGCCCCAAGTGCGCAACGAATTGGCGCAGATTCCTAGTATTCGCAATGCGCTTAGCGTTCTCTCGTTGTGGGCCTGCACGTTTCTTGCATTCTTGATTCCAGCGCGGAGCGGAGTCTGGCTTCTCTGGCCTCTCGCTTTTCTCTTGATGACCCCCGTCTTTGCTCGCTTCGCCATCATGATGCACGAATCCGCGCATCGACTCCTCTTCTCAAATCGCCGTGCAAACGACTTCGTCGGCAAATGGTTGATTGCTTATCCCGTCTTCGTCCCGATGCACCTCTACAGACACTCACACCTAGCGCATCATCGTCAAGAGTTTGGGCCCGAGGAGCCAGACATTGCTTTCTACTCCGGGTATCCGTGTGAGCCGCGCGACCTTCGCAGGCGCCTAACTAGAGATGCACTCGGTATCTCGGGGTATAAAAATCTTAAGCCGCTAATGAGAGGCGCGTTTAGCGGCCCACGAAAGCAATTGGCCTGGTCAATCATTGCTGTGCAGTTAGTTATCTGGGGTGCCTCGTGGGCTGTATCTGGAGCCTGGTATGCATATCCAATACTTTGGCTTGCTCCATGGATGACTGGGTGGCGCGTCTCAAACCGACTGCGCGCGATTGGTGAGCATGGCGGGCTCGGAGCGAGCGCTGATCGCCGATTAACAACGCACAATGTTAAGCAGTCAAGGATTGCACGCCTCTGGCTAACGCCTTACAACACAGGTTTTCACCTCGCGCATCATGTTGACATGACTATGCCGTGGCGCAGTCTCCCCAAATTCAACGCAGAGTTAGAGCAAGCTGGTTATATCAATTCAGAGATGACCTATCGGAGTTACTTGGCGCTGTGGCGTGCGCTCTGCTCGCGAGATGCCCC
>WLHA01000269.1 GCA_009702955.1 Actinomycetota bacterium | reverse complement strand
TCGGCGCTTCAGTTTTACGTCATCAGCTATGTAGACGCGGCCGCTACCCCCAGCCCCGATAGGGCTGAGGAGTCGGTATCGATCGGCCAAAACACGGCCGACGAGGTCTGCTCCGCCGCCTACTGCCATTGCGCCACGGTACCGGGCGATCGACCCTAAAGCGTGGAATACATCATTGTTAATCCATAACGAGGTGGAATAGCAGCGCTGAGTGTGACCGATGCTGCAATTGCGCGAACAATTGCGATAACAGGGTCACGAACGCAGCGGGGTACCGTAATCACATGGCAAATGCAGGCAATCGGGGTAGCTCAGCGAACTCGACTCCCCCGGTAAAGCCCCCTGTGAAGCGGAGGGCGTTTAAGCACCCTGGGCGCTTCGCCGTAGTCTCCGTTGGGATAGTCGCGGTGCTCAGCATCTTCTTGATCGCAGGGTTCAGCGCAGATACGAATACGACCACACAGAGGACCCCGAACGGCAATGTGAGCGACATCGCTCCAGAGCCCAACACAATTGTTCCACCGCAATCCGCAATCATTGTTGATCTGCGCGACGACCTCTTTGGAACAATTGATGTCTGCGGACCAACCAAGACCTGCACCCCAATACCTGAGGATCAACTCTCGCGCGTCAAGGCGTTAGGTCGCCTTACATTCCAGCCTGGAGCCGACAAAGAGATAGCTCGCTATCAGCCGGGCACCAACACTGTTGTCGTACACATTGAGCGTCAAACTGACCCAGGGGTCGAGATCGACACCTATCAGTGGACCTTCACATCTAAGAGCTAACTACTCGCGAGAGAAACTAGGACTCTGCAAGGTGGAGTCAGGCAACCACGAATGTTGCTTCGCCCTTGATCGCACTCCCGCCACCAACACGCGCAACGTTGAGCTTGAGGTCGATACTGCGCTCACCCTTGCCGGCATCGGCGCCATCGCGAATCGCCACTACCTCTCCCGTGCAGATGAGTCGGTCGCCTGCCCAGACCTGCTCACGAAACTGCACCGAGAAACGACGCACATTCTCGGCACCAAACAGATCAGTCACGTAGCTACCGAGGATTCCGGCCTGGAGCATCCCCACGGAGAACGGCTCAGGGAACCCTGCAGACTTCGCGAACGCATCATCGTGATGGATCGGGTTGAAGTCACCAGATGCGCCTTGATAACGCACAAAATCAGTGATTGTTAGCGGCCCATACTCGCGCTCAGGCAGCTGCGTACCAACGGATAGATCTTCCCACTTGAGATTCATGATGCATCTTTCTCAGGGGCTCGCCCAGTCTCAATAGCGGTTGACCTTGCCTCTGCGACGAGAACGCCATCGGCGTCACGAAACTCTGTAACGGAGACTACGAATGTCATCGTTCCACCACGCCTCCCCTCTTTCTCATAAATATCATCAATGCGCGTCTGCACGCTCAGAGTTGTTCCAGCGGATGGTGGCGGTCCATGAAATATGTACTCCTGTGCGCCGTGTAGGAGTCGGCGTCGATCCATCTTGATTTTGGAGAACACCCCACTCCCCGGCGTAGACCAAAACTGCTGAGTAGTTAAGAATGTGGGCGGAATCACCGGGTTAGCCGTCTCTAAATATGCAGGGTTCGCAGATTGAGTGGCGCGTGCAAACTCGCGGATCTTTCCGAGCTCAACCTGCATCACATAACCATCATCGGTCGAGCCAATTGCGTCTTTATCTATCACTCTGTCTCCCTAGTTTCACTCTGCATCCGCACTAAACGCTCCCGGGCCTTCTTCGAGGAGTCGAACGAATCCCTCCCCATCGAGGATCGCAACACCTAGAGACTCAGCCTTGGCAGCCTTGCTCCCTGGGTTCTCGCCAACAACAACGAAGGACGTCTTCTTCGAGACACTCCCGACTGCCTTGCCGCCTCGAGAGGTTATGGCGTCCTCAGCACTCTCACGACTAAATCCGTCGATCGTGCCAGTTACTACCACCGAGACACCCTCAAGCGTCTGGGGCAGAACCTCGCGCTGATCCTCCTCGGGTGCGCGCAGTATTACGCCCGCCGCCCGAAGTCGCTCGAGAACATCACGATTGCCATCGACCGCGAAGTAACTAACAAGACTCTCAGCAATGATCGGGCCAACGCCATCGATCTCTGTCAGCACATCAACAGAGGCGTTCGCAATCTCGTCGAGATCGCGAATAGATCGGGTTACCGCCTCTGCGACAGTTGGGCCAACATGCTGTATTCCTAGACCTGTAAGAATTCTTGCGATCGGGGCCTGCTTCGCCGCTTCGATCGAGACCATCGTCTTCGTAGCTGCTTTCTCGCCGATGCGAATGCCCTTGCGTTTCCCCTTAGGCGGACCTGTCACCTGAGCGAGAGAGTCAACGGTGAGGGTAAAAATGTCCGCAACATCTTTGAGCAGGCCAGCATCGATGATCCACTGCACGCGCTCCTCGCCGAGCCCCTCAAGATCAAGTGCGCCTCTGCTTGCGAAGTGCGCAATGCGCTGCAGGCGCTGCGCCTCGCACTCACTATTCACACAGTAGGTATTCGCCTCACCCTCGAGACGCACCAGCGGAGCAGCGCAGGTTGGGCAGAGTTTCGGGAAACTCCAGGGCAGAGAAGCGGGGTCGCGCTCGGCGAGTACGGCGCCGACAATCTCGGGGATTACGTCGCCGGCCTTGCGGACTATCACGGTATCGCCGGGCCTTACATCTCTTCGCGTGATGTCGTCTTCGTTATGGAGTGTTGCTACGGCAACAGTTGAGCCACCGACAAAGACAGGCTCCAATTCAGCGAAAGGAGTAACACGTCCAGTTCTTCCGATACTTACCTTGATGTCGATAAGTTTTGTGTGTCGTTCCTCTGGAGCGAATTTAACTGCGAGCGCCCACCGAGGTGCACGGCTGGTGAACCCCATCTCGAGTCGCTGCGCTAAGTCGTCAACTTTAATTACAGCGCCATCAATCTCATACCCAAGGTCATGGCGATGCTCCTCCACAGAATCACAGAAGCGTTGAATATCGGCGAGGTCCTTTAGTGGCTCTATGCGCGCGTTGATCGGTAACCCTGCGCCACGCAACCAATCAAGAAGATCCTGATGCGTTTTATGCTCTCTGCCTCCCTCTTGAGCACCAATTTGATATGCGTAGAAGGAGAGCCTGCGAGATGCAGTTACCTTTGAGTCGAGTTGGCGAAGCGATCCGGCAGCGGTGTTGCGCGGATTCTTAAACTCTGGGCCTGAGACCTTCTCGCCTGCATCAATCAGAGCTAGACGTGTTGCACGCAACGCTTCAAATACCTCGAGGGGCATAAACGCTTCGCCGCGAACCTCCATAGATGTTGGGATGTCCTCGCCGGTCAACACATGTGGAATATCGGCGATTGTCATCACATTCTGTGTGACGTCCTCACCTGTCTCGCCATCTCCGCGAGTAGCGCAGCGCACTAGGCGGCCATTCTCATAGAGCAGAGATATGGCAAGCCCGTCGAGTTTGGGCTCTCCAACATATGCAATCGGTGTATCGACGAGCTTCTCTAAGCGC
>WLHA01000268.1 GCA_009702955.1 Actinomycetota bacterium | reverse complement strand
CTCCTTCTGGGCCTGACCAAGGTTTCGTGCCAACTTGGGCACTTGGCTTCCACCAAAGACGACAAGAATTACTGCGAGAACAATTAGAAGTTCTGGTGCACCGAGACCAAACATTGGGCCACTCCCTCTCAAGGTAGGGCCTCAGGGTACCGCGCTTTTACTCCCCCATGGACACATCCCTAGCCTTGTTTGCTAGGAACCCTCTGCGTTTAGCAGCCTAAATTCCTCTAAGGCTCTCAACAATTGGGTCGAGATCATCTTTGGCAGCAACCGCAAATGGCACCGACCCAGTACAGACGATGAGCGTCTCGACTCCAAGTTCGGCCCACCCGGCCGCCTGCTCGCGGACCTGCTCAACAGTCCCTACTAATCGACCAACACGCCAATCATCGAGCGATACTCCGTCAAGGACGCCCACTGGGGACTCGGTTCTTAGCCGCTCAAACCTGCGAGCAAGATCGGCTTCATTCTCCCCCACTAGTGCGTAGAGCCCTAGAGAGCGCCAGACGGTCGATGGATCACGCCCCACCTTTTCGCAGGCTTGCTCGAGTACCGCTAGGCGCTCTTGATACGCATCGAAGCTCCACTGCCAGCAGGTATTCCAGCCATCGGCGTGGCGAGCTACTAGGTCAAGGAGTCGATCGCCCTTTCCTCCGACAAATATCGGAGGGTTTGGGGTCTGAAGCGCGGCGGGGGTGAGGCTTGCTCCGGCAGATGAATGGAACTTGCCGTCAAACGTAAAGGGCTCTGCCTCGGCCGTAAGCAGCCCCTTCAATACTTGGACGCACTCGCCTAGGCGCTCTAAGCGCTCACCTGGTCTTGGCATTGACATACCGATCCCGGTGAAATCAGGTTCATACCAACCTGCGCCCACTCCAACATCAATACGACCACCGCTCAAACGATCCATTGTTGAGATTGACTTCGCGAGCAGGGCGGCAGGGCGCAGCGCCTCAAGGAGCACGAGAGTTCCTAGACGCACATCTGGAACATCACGAGCAAGCGCACTGAGCGTCACTAACGGCTCGAACATTCCGCCGGGCTCGGTCGGTCCCCGATATTTGGAGACATCCCATACGAGGTGATCTGCTAGCCAAAGCGAATCAACCCCTAAATCTTTTGCATAACGCGCATAGCCTAGGAGGGTTGAATACGAAAGCGGCGACTCGCTTCTTAGAGAAAAATCGTGTTGGGGGAGAGCGAATCCAATGCGCATTACTTGCGAGCATACCGGTCCAGCCTCCAAGGAATTCTCCTCACCCCAGTTGCTCCCGGCACACTCGCGCTAACGGACTCGCCGGCGAGGGCTTCGGGGGCTCTAGCCTCTGGGAATGCTTGAGTGCGTAATCAATATCTCAGAGGGTCAAGACGCTGCGGTGCTCGCATCTCTCTCCGCCGCGTGTGGCGACGCTCTGCTTGATCGTCACACAGACGTCGATCATCATCGAAGCGTCTTCACTCTCGCTGGGAGTGATCCAAGCAAAGCTATAGAGGCCGCACGTGCGCTTACCGACGCAGCATCAAGCCGAATAGATATTCGAACTCACTTCGGGGTTCATCCACGCCTAGGAGTAATAGATGTTGTGCCCTTTGTTGCACTTCACTCGACGCCAGCAAACGAGGCGGCGCAAGCGGCACTCGATTATGCAAGGTGGGTGGTAGAGACCCACAGCGTTCCAGTCTTTCTTTACGGCGACGCAGACCTAGAGAACAGAAGCCTCCCCGACGCGAGGCGCACTGCATTCAAGACGCGCTCTCCGGACCTCGGCCCCAGCGAACCGCACCTGACCCTCGGGGCTATTGCAGTTGGCGCTCGACCGCCAATGGTTGCAATCAACGTAGATATAGATAAGGACGATCTTGCGCTGGCGCGCGAGATAGCGGGGAAGGTCAGAGAACGCGACGGTGGCCTACCTGGTGTGCGCTCCCTCGGGTTCGACCTGCCTCACCTAGGGCAGGTGCAGGTGAGTATGAACATTGTTGGGCTTGAGCAGACGAGCATTGAAGAAGCGTGCGTGGAGGTGGAGAGGCTGATAGTTGCAAGCGGCGCGTCGGTTGCTCGCATAGAGCTCGTTGGTCTCGTCCCCGACGCAGCACTAACTGCGTGTAGCAAGGAGTTTTTGGAGCGCTCTGGATTGAGCGAGAACATAAGTCTCGAGCGACGCGTGGCCGGGCGCGAAGAATTCCGTAGTTAAAACGAAGAGACTTACCAAGAGTGGATCTAGTTGACCCTAATGATTGGCTCAGCCGGTTGAGGCTGCAGCACGACGCGCAAGTGCACGTTGGCGACGAAGGCGGCGACGCTCTCTCTCGGAGAGTCCACCCCAGATCCCGAACTTCTCGCCGTTGTCGAGGGCATACTCAAGGCAGTCAGCCTTTACCTCGCAGCCGGCGCATACTGACTTTGCCTCGCGAGTACTCGCGCCGCGCTCTGGGAAGAAGAGGTCAGGGTCGACTCCAAGGCAGTTAGCTCGCTCCTGCCAGCGCCGGTCGAGACCCTCGCTATTCATAAAATGGCTGATCATGGAGACCTCAGGCATTGGTCTTCCCCCTCGATGTCGACTCTGATGTAATTACAACAGTGTTACTTTGCCTGATGAGGGGCCTCCACCGCAAGTGGTGCTTGGGATTTAGGGGTAAGTTTCTTGACCAATAACGCTATAAGCGCTCTAAGCGTGACCTAATTGCCACTTAAAGTGAGACATCGGCCCCTTCCCTAGTTCACAAGAGAAGAGAGCCGATA
Organism: Actinomycetota bacterium; assembly: GCA_009702955.1. Classification (GTDB taxonomy): domain Bacteria; phylum Actinomycetota; class Acidimicrobiia; order IMCC26256; family IMCC26256; genus IMCC26256. Next base: position 777 of record WLHA01000268.1, on the reverse strand, counting down.
CCACCGGGGCCAAACGCCCCCCAGCGAAGTCGAGGAGCCGGAGCGTATGCCCAGACTTGAAGCGATCCTCGGTGACATCACTGCCTCCAAACTTGATGTAGTCGTCAACGCTGCCAATACCAATCTCGCTGCAGGGGGCGGGGTCTGTGGCGCAATATTCTCAGCTGCCGGAGCCGGCCTACCCGAGGCCTGTAGGGAGCTGGCGCCATGCCCCACCGGAGAGGCTCGCATCACCCCTGGCTTCGCGCTTAACGCTAAATGGATCGTGCACGCAGTCGGGCCGATCTGGCGTGGAGGTGACGAAGATGAGGCAGCTCTGCTCGCATCCGCATATCGAGAATCACTAAAACTCGCAGCGATAGTTGGAGCAAGCAGTATCGCTTTCCCGGCAATCAGCACAGGCATCTATGGATATCCGTTACTGCCTGCAACCAAGATCGCGATTGCGACCTGTATCGCGGCACCTGATGTGTTAACTGAGATTCGCTTTATCTGCTTCGACGAATCAACTCTAGGTATCTACGAACAAGCGCTTAAATCTGTTTGAGGGGATATTCGCTAAACGCTTACGTGCGCTTGGCCCTGTGCGAGAACACTATGTATCTGCGCTATCAAATCATCAGGGGAGTAGGGCTTTGTTACGTAGGCCGCTGCGCCAAGATTAACGGCTCGCTCGCGATCGGCATCGGCGGTCTTTGCTGAGCAGACAATCACCTGAGGCCGCACGGCTCGACCCTGCAACTCGGCGAGGACGAACCACCCATCAAGTACCGGCAT
>WLHA01000267.1 GCA_009702955.1 Actinomycetota bacterium | reverse complement strand
TAACGGCGTAACTATTTGGCTAGGCCCTGAAGCATCGCTCGGTAGGTCTCAAAACCAGGTACCTCTAAGCCTTCGATCTTGCCTTGATCGTCATAGGTGCGAAGGCGAAAAGCATCCTCGGCAGCGGGGTGGAGCGAGAATGTCTCGCAGCCTTCGGGATCAAGCGGTCCCCCTTGGATTGCGAGGCTGATAACCGATGCAGGCGAGAGCGACTCTAAGTACCCGGGATCCATAGCGCAGAGGTAACGCTTCGCAGTCACATGTAGAGCGATTGGCCCAGTGACATCTGGGCCGAATATGCCGGCGAGAGCACGTGCACCAGTTGCTTCATGTAGATCATCGAGTTTCTCTGCATCGGCCTCATGCCCTTGGTCTGCAAGATATACAAGGTGGCCAATGTCGTGGAGGAGCGAGGCAGCGATAAGCGCATCGGTTGCGTCATCTAACTCGGCGAATGCGGCAGTCTGGAGTGCATGCGCGTTTTGAGTTACATCCTCTCCATAAAACTCCTCGCCATACTTCTCGAATAGGGCAAGGACATCATTAACACTTGAGAGTTTCGTCATACCGGCTTCCCTTGAAAATCGTTGATAAGAGATACTTGCACGCGCGATCCGTCTACCTCGCTCGCAGCGAACTCTGCAAACTTCTGCTCGTAGTACGCATCCCGCAGATCGCCCTCTCGTAACGCGTTGTAGGTTGGATACAGCGCCCTCCGAGCTCGTCTCGAGTTATTCGCTGCGCTCCGATGTGGGGTACGCGAGTGAAACCAGAGGGTCGATCCTGCGGGAACTGATATCGACTCCCACTCCATTGAGTCAACAACATCTTGGCGGATACAGCCATCTTCGTTCATTGGAAGCACCTCACCATGTCGATGCGATACAGCCTCGAGGCAGCCGTTCTCTGCATCAGCATCATCGATAGCGATCATGCATGAGATGTGCTGCTGGACAAAACGATAAGCCGGGGCATCTTGATGAGGAGCAAAGCCAGCACCACCAGCAGCTTTGTAATTGATCTTTTCTTTGTATAGAACCGCAGGCTCGCCGAGTAGCGCGCTCGCCGTCTCTAGGACTCTGCCTTTGGTGAGTAAGCCTCTCAAGCCCTCGTGATAAGGCACGAAGTTCTCGGTGCGACATAGGCGGGGGCCAGAGTCAGTCATCTCGCGGTAGTGAAGCCAGTTACCGTCCTCATCACGCCAGTCCATGACCTCGTTTACCCATCTCTGGAGCTCGAGGGTCTGCTCCTCGTCCAAGAGGTTTATAACTGCCCAGCCATTCTCCCGGAAGAACTCAATTGCCTCAGCATTTGCTGTAGCGAAGGGGGTTAGGGGCATATTCCTGATGCTAGGGCGATTTAGGTGCGGAGGCCGAGACAAGCGCTGCCTTGCGGGACTAAGTTTTGACAACCGAAACCTGGAGGCAACCATGACCGCTGTACACGAACGTCCAAACCGCTTCAGTGCTGAGACTCCGTGGCATATGCGCGGCAACTACGCGCCGATCGATGATGAAGCAACCATCGCATCCCTGCCGGTTAAAGGAAAGATTCCAACCGAGCTAAATGGGAGTTATCTACGCAATGGGTTCAATCCCGCAGGGCGCGTACCTGCTCACTGGTTCTTCGGTGCCGGGATGGTTCACGGCTTTGATATTGCAGACGGGAAGGTCGCGTATCGCAATCGCTATGTGCATACCCCTTATGTAGATAAAGACATGGACATGATGGATGGGATTGTTGACCTCACCCTCTCCCCTGCGAATACGAGCATCATCAAACACGCTGGCCGCATACTCGCTCTCGAGGAGGCGCACTTCCCGTGGGAGATGGATATCGAGCTCAACACACTCGGTTGCGTTGACTTCGATGGTCGGCTCAAGACGCCGATGACGGCTCACCCGAAGGTCGCTCAAAAGACTGGCGAACTTCTCTTCTTTGGGTATCAATTCTTAAATGAGCCATACCTCACCTACCACCGCGCCGACGCAGATGGTGTTCTCGTCCAGAGTGAGGTAATTGAGATTCCACGCCCGGTGATGATGCACGACTTTGCGATTACCGAGAATTACGCACTCTTCTTCGACCTCCCGATTGTCTTCTCTATGGAGAAGGGCGGATTTAGATTCCAGCGCGATCTCGGCGGGCGCATCGGAGTAATGCCGCACACAGGGTCTAACGCAGATGTTCGCTGGTTCGATGTTGAGGCCTGCACGGTCTTTCACTCAATCAATGCATATGAGCAAGGGGACGAGATAGTTCTCCAGGTATGTCGCGCCTCATCCATCATGGAGCATGGAATGAACGACATCGGAGACCAATCCACTCCTTGGCAATGGAATCTCAATCTAAAGACCGGTAAGGCAACCGAGACTCAGCTCGATGATCGAACTGGTGATTTTCCACGCGTCGACGATCGCCTAGTTGGGCTCCCGAGTCGCTACGGATACATCGCTGGGCTCATGGAGGGTGCATCTCCAGGGTTCCTTGGTGAGATCTATAAGTACGACATGCAGACCGGCGGCGTCGAGACTCACTCCTTCGGGGGCGATGAGGCCAACGCATTTGAGCCCATCTTTGTGCCGTCAAGCCCTGATGCAGCCGAGGATGAGGGCTGGATAATCTGTCTCTCTCACGACGACTCGAGCGATGAGACCACCCTCAACATCATCGAGGCTCAAGACTTCGAGTCCGAGCCAGTTGCTCAAGTTGTGCTTCCTCGCCGTATTCCCTTTGGGGCCCACGGTTCTTGGATCGCCTCGGAGTGATCCGCAAGTAACTTGAGTCACAGTTCGCAGCCTTGAGGTTTCAAACCCAGTGAACCCAGAGTAGGGTCTGCTCTGTCTTCTTGGGTCTAGGTCCAAGAAGGTGTGAAGGGGAGTATCCCTCAAGTATCGGCGCCGTCAGTACGGTCGGTCCCACATCGACCCGGTACCGGTCACCACGAGCTAATCGTGGTGGGAGAGACCTTCGTTGTCGATGTACGCCATCGCCACCGAGGAGTCCTACCCATGCCCAAGAAATCCAAAACCGACACACCAACGAAGCCCTCCACGATGTGGCATTCGATTGATTACGAGCGAGTTCTCGTTGACCTCGATACCTCTAAGACTGGTCTCTCCTCCAAAGACGCCGCAGCACGCCTGCACCGTGACGGCCCGAACGAACTGATCGATCGCGGCACGAAGCCCGCTGCACGCATTCTCTGGGAGCAGGTCACTGCGTTCATGGTGCTGCTGTTAATCGGTGCAGCCTTTCTCTCACTCTTTATCGGTAAATACTTCGAGGCCGGGGCGATTGGAACCATCGTCATACTTTTCTCGATCCTCGGGTTCCTTCAGGAGTACCGAGCAGAGAACGCTATCGCTGCACTGCGGAGACTCGCTGTTCCCGAGGTGCGCGTTCTTAGAGACAGTGTGATTACTCAGATATCCGCGGTCGATCTCGTCGTAGGGGATGTCGTGCTACTCGAGGCTGGCAATGTTGTCCCGGCCGACCTGCGACTAATCGAGGCTGTGAACCT
>WLHA01000266.1 GCA_009702955.1 Actinomycetota bacterium | reverse complement strand
TCTCGACGTCTCGCTATTAGGCAAGGCGCGCGCTGAGGGTCTTCTCGATGTGCGGCTGCATGACCCGCGTGACTCAACCAAAGACCGCCACCGAAGTGTCGACGATTCACCTTTCGGCGGTGGTGCTGGAATGCTTATGCGCCCTGATGTCTTGTTCGATGCTGTTGAGAAGGCAGAGCCAATGCGCCCATTGCTCTTACTCACGGCGAGTGGATCACGCTTTGATCAAGGGATGGCGAGAGAGCTTGCAAGTGGCGACGGGTTCTCGCTTATTTGTGGTCGGTTCGAAGGTGTAGATCAGAGAGTCGCGGATCACCTCTGCGATGGCGAGATCTCGGTCGGCGATTATGTGCTCGCCGGCGGCGAGTCAGCAGCCCTAATCGTTATTGAGGCAGTTGCGAGATTGGTGCCAGGCGTAATGGGCAACCACGAATCAGCCAAAGAGGAGTCCTTCAGCGCGTCCAGCGACGGCGTCACGGGGGATGCCCAGCGGGGGACCGTGCTCGAGTATCCCCAGTACACGCGCCCTGCTGAGTTCCGTGGCTGGAGTGTCCCAGAGGTCCTAATTAGCGGTGATCACTCCAGGGTTGAGAGGTGGAGGCAGGCCCAATCGCTCAGGCTCACTCTTGATAGGAGACCAGATCTTCTCGAGGCGGCCGACCTGACGCCTGAGGAGCGGGTTTTACTCGCTGAGTTTGGCCTTTAAGAACACATAATTCTTGGCTTTGCTAGAGGGCCAAAGCAGTTCGACTTCTAAGTTCGGCGCTCCCCCTGATACCCTTGGCGCCTCGCCCCCCAAAAGGGGCAGAAGCACTACCCGCAAGATGTTCAGCAACACCACTCGTATTCGCTACTTTTGTATTGAGGTCCACTCCGTTATGAACCGCATCGATATGGTCGACCGCGCATCACTGCGCGACGATATTCCAACCTTCGGACCCGGCGACACAATCGATGTATACGTTCGCGTTGTAGAGGGCACCCGCGAGCGTGTTCAGAAGTTCACCGGAATCGTTATTCGCCGTCAAGGCGGTGGCATCCAGGAGACCTTCACCGTACGCAAGGTGACACAGGGTGTTGGCGTTGAGCGCACATTCCCAATTCACTCTCCAATCATCTCAAAGATTGAGCGCATCACACTCGGCGATGTTCGTCGCGCAAAGCTCTATTACCTGCGTGATCGTGTTGGCCGCGCTGCGCGTGTCAAGGAGAAGCGGGTCTGATCACCCGCAAATTACTCCTCGTTACCCGGATACACTCTCAGTACACGAGTGAAGGGCGACTACGTTGAGCGCTGAAGACCTTGAGCGTTATGAGACCGATATTGAGCTGCAGCTCTATCGTGAGTATCGAGATGTCCTCCCCATGTTCTCCCATGTCGTGGAGACCGAGAGGCGTTTCTATCTCACCAACTCAGTTGAGTTAAACGAACGATCCGATGGTGGACGCGTTTACTTCGAGCTTGTACTTCAAGATGCATGGGTCTGGGATATGTACCGCCCTGCACGCTTTGTAGCGAATGTTCGCGTCGTGACTTTTAAGGACGTCAACATTGAGCGACTAGGCGAGAAAGAGGCCTAGATGCCCGCCCGCGGTCGGAGGACGGCAGCGGGGGATCGTAAAGCCCTAGGTGCGTTAGGGGAGCAGGCCGCGGCCGAGTGGTACGAGGCTCACGGCTATAGCGTCACAGATAGAAATTGGCGAGTGCGCGAGGGAGAGCTTGATCTGGTGCTCTTAGCTACAGATGGTTCAATCGTCTTCTGCGAGGTAAAGACTCGCTCCTCCGATCGTTTTGGTTCACCTCTAGAGGCTGTCACTCCAGTCAAGCAGCGTCGCCTGCGCACGCTTGCGGCCCTATGGCTCGCTGCTCATGAAGGTATTGGGGGAGCGGTGCGCTTTGATGTTGCCGGCGTGGTGCTCTCATCGAGTGGAGAGCCAGAGGTTGAGGTCGTACAGGCCGGTTTCTAGGCAGCGCTGAGATCGTGGTCTAGCGCTTCTTTTTCTGGGGGAGCTTCTTCTTTATTTCACGCTTCCAGCAAGGAGTGTGCCAATGGCGCCGGTCCTCGGGGGCGTGTACTGGCACCACTACCTCGTGCCCGGTGCCGGGCGGGATCTCTTGATTACAGCCTGGGCAGCGGTACATCTTCTCTGCTTGATACGGCTGAACGTGGCGCACCTCGACTGCGCCAAAATCACGCAAGCCCAGAACTCCAGATCAAGAGGGCTGCGATCACAACAGCAGCCAAGCAGAGGATTGCGATATCAGAGCCCTTTGGCTTATGTCCTCTCGCAGGATTGAATCCCATGCGGCTACGGTACCGGTGCGGAGACCCCGCCGCCGAGTCGTCGCCTGATATCAATATGGCTATTGAGGCGGGCCAAGACCGAGGAGCTGAGTCACATGAAGACAATCACCGTTGAACGCCGTGAAGGGGTTGTGACACTTACTCTCAATCGACCCGCCAAGAAGAATGCGATCAATGGTGCGATGTGGGGCGAGCTCCTATCAGTATTCGATGAGGTAGAGAGCAACCCAGATGATCGGGTACTCGTAATAACCGGAGCCGGAGATGCTTTCTGCTCAGGGGCAGACCTCACAGATGATGACGCCGGGGATCGCATGGAGGGTGGCGTCGGCGCATCTGTTGCACGGATGCGAGTAGTGGGGCAGTGTGCGCTGCGCCTCCACGAGATGCATAAACCGACTCTCGCTGCCGTGAATGGAGTCGCCGCCGGTGCCGGCCTCAACTTGGCGCTCGGTTGTGACCTCGTAATGGCCTCAGACCGTGCGCGATTCTCCGAGATATTCTCCAAGCGCGGGCTCAGTATTGATTTTGGTGGTTCCTGGATCTTGCCGAGACTCATCGGTCTACACCGAGCTAAAGAGCTGGTGTTCCTCGCGGACATCATTGACGCAACTGAGGCGGAGCGCATTGGGCTAGTTAACCGAGTCGTACCTCACGATGATTTTGCGGCGGCGGTAATGACCCTCGCAGATCGACTCGCTGCATTGCCGCCTATTCAGGTATCAAACTCGAAGCGAATGCTAAATCAGTCGTTCTCTGTCTCGATGGCTGAGGCACTTGAGATGGAGGGGATCTCTCAGTCTCTATCTTTTGCAACACGAGACACGGTTGAGGCGATCATGGCTTTCATGCAGAAACGCGAACCAAAGTTTGAGGGGCGTTGATTCGAGGAGACCGTGTTTCGAGGACACCGCGTTTCGAGCACACCTAGAGACGAGCGGACCGGGGATTGATCTCTAACCGTTACGCTCTGACGGTGTTGTTCTCGAGTTGCTCGCCAATTCTCTCGGCGACAATTACAGCGACCTCCTCGGCCAACTCCCAGTTAGGGTCGGTGACACGGAGCACGAGGTTGTTATGAACTTCCCACTCGGCTCCGCAGTGGCTGCAGGAGACGAGGAATGACCCGCCGCTGTATTCACGGTTGAGGTCTTTTGCGTCGAAGGGGCAGAGAGTTAGGTTCACAAAAAGAGTCATCGGGACATAAATACTCTTCCTTTATGG
>WLHA01000265.1 GCA_009702955.1 Actinomycetota bacterium | reverse complement strand
TCCGGCCGGTTCCCATGCTCAGTCCTTGAGTGTGCTCCAATAACCAAGTGCCGTTCTGCGTCGACTGTGATCGTTATATAAGTCCAGGTTTGGTTGGGCACGATCAAGCATGCCCAACCTGCGGGCGGCCATTAGAGGTAGGAGCGCTTCAAGAGAGAGCTGAGGCACTACTTGCGGAGGCAGATGACGAACGTCTCCCGATCCCTTGGCATCTCAAACTCCTCGCTGCTGGGGTTGCGCTCTACCTGCTAGTTCGCCTCTGGCAGGGGATCTCGTGGCTAGCTAACTAGGGCTAGAACTAACTAGGAATAGAACTAACTAGGACTAAGACCCTGCATAGATTTCGTCTCTCTTGAGCGGACCCATTTAGCGTGCCCGCCTGTGACATACAACCCGTTTAATCCAGAGACAATCGCCGACCCTTTCTCCGAGTATCGGAACTTAAGAACTGATACTCCGGTATACAAGTCTGAGGAGCATGGGTTCTGGGTAGTAAGTCGATATGACGATGTCACCCGCGTGTTAAGAGACCATGAGAACTTCTCCTCAACAGCAGGAGTGGGCACTGAGTGGCGACCGGTTCCTATGATGATCTCTGTTGACCCGCCGGAGCACACGCACCTTCGTCGCATGGCTCAACGCGAATTTACGCCTAGAGCAATCAACGCGTGGGAGTCTCGCGTATCTGCATTGGTAGACGGATTGCTTGATGCTTTCGTTAGCAATGGTGGGGGAGATCTGGTCCCAAATCTCGCATACCCAATCCCGATCGGTGTAATTGCCGACATGCTTGGTGTGCCCTTCGAAGATCGCGAAGACTTTAAGAGGTGGTCAGACGACACGATTGATGCTCTAGGCGGAGGGCTTGACCCTGAGACCTCGCTTCGCGTCGAGACAAGTGTTTTTGAGTTTGCTCAGTACTTTATGGATGCGATTACCAAGCGCAGGGATGCTCCGGGCGACGACCTGTTGAGCATGCTCATTGACCCAGCCAATGGTGAGACTCTCTCCAACAACGACCTCGTTTCGTTTGCAATTCTTCTGTTGGTGGCTGGCAACGAGACAACTACAAATTTGATCGGCAACCTGGTCTTAGCGTTAGCGATGAACCCGGATCAGTGGAACCTGCTGAAAGCGGACCCAAGTCTCGTCCCAGCAGCGATCGAAGAGGCCCTGCGATTCGACTCTCCGATCCAGGGATTCTTCCGCAATACGCTCAAGGCGACGGAGGTTCGAGGAGTCACGATTCCTGCGGAGCAGAAGGTCATGGTTCTCTATGGGTCAGCGAACCGTGATGAGCGTAAATATCCAGACCCAGACCGCTTTCTTGTCCAGCGCAATCCGTTGGACCATGTTGCTTTCGGCTCGGGTATTCACTTATGTCTTGGGGCCCCTCTTGCCCGAATGGAGGGCTCACTTTTTCTGAGGGGTCTACTAGCTCGAGTGGAGAGCATTGAGCTAGACGGGGATGTCACTAGGACAAATAATCCTCTACTTCGTGGCGTCTCGCACCTGCCTGTCAGGTTCGTAGCCCGCTAAGATCACCACTCCCTCGCCTGCTTGCAGGCGTTGCGGGCTGTGGCGCAGCTTGGTTAGCGCGTCGGTCTGGGGGACCGAAGGTCGCAGGTTCAAATCCTGTCAGCCCGACCAGTAATAGAGCGGGCCCACTAGTGGGCCCGCTCTATTAGTTCTATTTTTCTTTATTCTTCTTTATTACTCGATTGTTCGACCGAGATCACGACCTTCGATATTCAGGACCTTCGATATTCACGACCTTCGATATTCATCCGGTTCTTTGAGCGAATAACGCCTTCAAATGGCACGGAACTCGATTATGGGTATCATTGGACCCAATCTTCAGATCACAACTAATAGGGGAACCAGTGGCTAGCAACTCCAAGAATAAGAAGCACTCTAAGAAGGATTCGCTAAAGAAGAATTCGGCGCAGGATGCCTCTAAGAAATCCCCCAAGGTGAAGAGCCTTAAAGTCGCTGATGAACCCCATGTTAAGGACGCGAAAGTCAAGACTCCTAAGGTCAAGACCCCAAAGGTTAAGGACCTAAAGGTTAAGGAGCCTCAGGAGAAGGCGCCGAAGGGCAAGCCTGTTGACCAGACTCCTGATTCAGCCCAGACAGAGCCCATTAGAGCAGCAGCTCCGCTGATCCCCGCACGCGTAGCTGCCGCCAGGCTGGAGGAGGATGGCCTTGATCTTCTTCTGCGCCCAAGTGCAACCGGGCATCGCATGCGAAGAGGAACCGGGAACTCTGCAGTTCTAAACCTGCTTGGCGGTATGACGCGCTCGGAGCGGGCTAAAGATGGAAAGTCCAAACAGTTGACTGCGCCAATTGAGGGGCAAGGGGTTTGGACAGCGTCGCCGCTCAGAGAGAGCCCTGTAACTACTATCGAGCGCTCCAGCGAAGGGCGAGTTCCTGAGCTTGTTCCTCTGCGTTACGGAAGAATGCTCGCAACTCCGTTCACCTATTTCCGCGGGGCTCCTGCGGTGATGGCTTCAGACTTGGCCACAACTAAGTCCAGCCAAATTGAGGTTCAAGCCTGTGGCGATGCCCATCTCTTGAACTTTGGTCTCTTCGGAACGCCTGAGCGAAACCTCACCTTCGACGTAAACGACTTTGACGAGACACACCCAGGGCCTTGGGAATGGGACGTAAAGCGCCTATGCACAAGCCTTGTGATTGCAGCGCGTGAGTATCACGGTGACGATGATCAGCACTTAGACCCTGCCAGAGCAGCATCGATTGCATACCGAGAGAACATGGAGCGCTACTCGAAGATGGCGCGACTCGATGTTTGGTACGAACGTACTGACCTCCAGCGGATCTCCGATGTGAGCCCAGATTTTGCAAGTTCGTTTGCTAAGTCCCTCAAGAAGGTTGGTCGACGTACGAATAAGGGCACTACAGAGAAGATGACTGAGGTCATCAATGGAAAGCGCCGATTGATAGATGATCCGCCATTGATCACTCACGTGAGCGACATCGAGGACCCGAATGTTGTTGCTTCGATCGCCCGCTATCGAGACACACTAGATCTCGAGCGACGTTACCTATTCGATCAGTACCAGCTCGTTGACATTGCTCGAAAGGTTGTAGGAATCGGTAGCGTCGGTACTCGTGCGCTTGCAGCGCTCTTCGTGAGTCGTGATGCAGGCGACCCACTCTTGCTCCAGATTAAGGAAGCGATCCCATCGGTTCTTGCTCCGCATGTCACTGGGCATGAGTTCAAGCATGAGGGAGAGAGAGTCGTTCACGGGCAGCGATTAATGCAGGCCGCTAGCGATATGTTCCTCGGGTGGACTGAGAACGTACTTGGTAACGACAAGCATTACTTCGTGCGCCAGCTGCGTGACATGAAACTCTCTGCGGATATTGCACTCATGTCTAGAGTCCAACTTGAGGCCTACGGAATGGCCTGCGGCTGGACCCTTGCTCGCGCTCACGCTAAGACCGGTGACTCGACGCAGATCACTGGGTACATCGCTGGAGATACGAAGTTCGACGATGCGATGGTTTCATT
>WLHA01000264.1 GCA_009702955.1 Actinomycetota bacterium | reverse complement strand
TCGCATATTGAGAGGCTAGCGGCGAGGAAACGGATGTAGCGTAAGTAGTGCAACATGATCGTTAATTAATCGTCCGCGTTGACCGCTTGCTCGATGGTCACTGCTCAGGCATTGAGGTGGAGATGCTCGCCCTCGCGTTGCCGATACTCATCGTCGTAGGAATTATCTTTTTCGCAACTCGCAATGGACCCAAACACTCCGGGTCTGCGCACCTCGACACTGCGGCTGCAGTGGCCCCATGGCTAGAGCGCTGGAAGATGGCCGGACTCGTCGAGGAAGCCCAGATTGAAGCGATTATCGGGTACGAAAGAACTCAGACTCCCCCGGCGCCCGAGCCCGCCCACCAAGCACCTGTAGTAGCAGAGGCCCTCGCCTATGGGGGCGCTCTCCTCGCTGCGGTCGGTATCGGCCTCATGATCGACCGCTTCGATTTAACTCGTCAGGCCGGCGCGGTCTTCGCAGGGTGTGTTGCAGTCTTCTTACTCGTTGCCAGCAGATTCGTGCACCCTGATACTGGACCTGCATGGTGGCGCTTGCATCAGGTGGTTGCATTCCTCGGAGCGGGAGCATTAGCGGTAGCGGTGGGGCTACAAGTCGGGGGAGTATCTAACCGTTCACCCGAGGCAACTGCGTTGATTATTGGCGTAGTGCTGACGATTGTTGGCTGGTTTCTCTATCGAAGACGAGACCTACCGCTCCAGCAACTCGGATTCTTCGCTGCGTGTATTTCCCTCGTCACTGGAGCATCGGTAGTAATTGTTTCGGACGGTCGAGTCGCCGCCGGAGCGTTACTCCTTCTCGGTGTGATTTGGATACTCAGTGCGCGCAGAGACCTGCTTCCGCCTACAGCGCTAGCCCTAACCCTCGGGGCAATTCTCGTAGCGGTGTCTCCTTACCCGGGGAGTGGCGAATGGCCGATGTTTGCGTTCCCTGCAGCGGCGGCTATAGCGGCCTTGCTAATAATTGCTGGCGGCCTTGATAAGCGTCCGGTCCTTCTAATAGTTGGATTACTGGCTCTGTTTCAAGCGGTCCCTACCGCGATCGTGATGACACATGGCTCATGGGTAGAGGCTCTCCTTGCAGCGGGCTTCGCTGTCTTCGGCGCTGCTTTGCTCTGGTGGGGATGGCAGCGTGAGGATGTCAACAGGTGGGTTGCGCATACAACTGGCTCAGTGATGCTCGCTCTGACGGGAGGGGCACTTGCAACAACTTGGCGACTCAGCGGCCTGATAGTTGGAGTGGTCATTGCAGTTATCTGCATCTCGCTCGGCACTGTATATAGGCGCTCGATCGTCGCTGGCTTTGGACTTATCTCCTTCGCTATCTACGCACCGTGGTTAATCGCTTCGGAGTTCGGTGGGCGCGCTGTACCCATCGGCCTCGTTGTGGTCGGTGTAGCTGGAATCGGCGTCGCCGTGCGCATGCTTTCAAGACCACATGCAGAGTTACCTAGGAGCCCTGAAGAAGCGGAGAACTCTCAAATCAGCACCAACTAAGAGCATAAATCAAGCCCATAATTGGCAATAATCCCTTATGGCAGCTGGGTTTTATAAACCTGACCTAATAGGTCGGAAAAATTCCTGACCTCTTTATTGGTATTTAGGCCAAAGGTTGCGTAACCTGCAGCCCCATGACCTCCACCTCTCCTATCTCCCCTGTCTCCAGCGCCCCAATCTCGAGCGAGCAATTCGACCGTGAAGTAGCTGAGGAGATCGACCGCTTCGCGGCCAATATTGAAGAGTACCTAGCCGGCGACCTAGATGAAGACGTCTTTCGTGTCTCGCGTCTGAACCAAGGCATCTACGGCCAGCGCCAGGGCGGAACGAATCAGATGATCAGGGTGAAGATCCCCTACGGAGGAGTCACCCCGGAGCAGTTCGAGGCCTTTGCTGACATTGCAGATACTTACTCACGCGGCTGGGGTCACCTAACCACTCGCCAGAACATTCAATTTCACTTTGTAGAGCTCCGCGAGACCCCGGCCGTTCTTCGTGTGCTCGCTGGCGTCGGCCTCACATCTCGCGAAGCCTGCGGCGACACCGTACGTAACGTCGCTGGATGCCACCTTGCTGGTGCGTGCCCATTCGAGGTACTCGACATCACTCCTTGGGCGCAGGCAACTGCAGACCTCTTTCTTCGCAACCCAATTGCGCAGCGGCTTCCACGAAAGTTCAAGATCAACTTCTCTGGATGTGCAACCGACTGCGGACAGGCAATGTTCAACGATGTCGGTGTAATCGCAGTCTCACAGCCACTCCCCGATGGAACAGTTGAGCCTGGATTCCGCGTGTTCCTTGCAGGCGGCCTTGGAGCAAATCCATTCCCCGCACAGGCGCTAGAGGAGTTCACGAGTCGAGAGGATCTGCTCCCAACTATCGAGGCGATCCTACGCACCTTCGACCACTACGGAAACCGCGACAACAAGCTACGCGCCCGCATGAAATGGCTCGTTGAGAACATGGGCATTGATGAGGTGCGCGAGCGAATCATCAAGGAGCGCAAGTTCCTGCGCGCATCAGCAACTTGGCCAGGCGGAATACCTGTAATTGTTCGCACCAACGGCGACTCTCCTGCCGGCACCGGTACCGCAGTCTCCGCAGATGGAGGCGTGCAGGTAACCCTCAATGGTTTAGACCCGTTCCGCCGCTGGGATATGGCAAATGTGGTTCGTGGACGAGCCAACAAGACTGTAAGCGCCTACGCACATGCCCACCTCGGCGACCTGACATCGGCGCAGCTTCGCGGCCTCGCGACACTTCAGCGCGAACTGGCCTGCGAGATGCGCATTACCAACCGTCAGAACCTTGTGCTTCGCGGCCTCGCCGAGGGTGACCTTCCACTTGTACATGAGCGCCTAATTGCGTTAAACCTCGGCGCCCCTGGTGCAGAGCTTGCACGCGATGTGGTCTCATGCCCAGGCGCGGATACCTGCAACCTTGCCGTCACGCAGTCTCGCGGGCTCGGCGACGACATTGCACGGGCACTTGAGGAGGCTGGCCTCTCTGAGGTTGGGGGCGTACGCGTCAACATCTCAGGATGCACCAACTCCTGCGGACAGCACCACACCTCCGATATTGGCTTCTTTGGGCTCGAGCGTCGCGCACATGGCCGCGCCGCTCCCGGATACCAGATGCTTCTTGGTGGACGCGTCGGTGAGATGGAGATCGGTTTCGGAGCTAAGGCAACGAAGCTCCCCGCAAAGGCTGCGAGCGAAGCAGTTGTACGCGTCGTCGGCCGTTTCGCCGAGGAGAGAACTGCCGGCGAGACCTTCGGTGGATGGCTAGATCGAAGCGGCGGAGCCCAGGCGATCGGCTCGACACTCGTTGATCTTGATGTATTCCCCGACCCGGACGAGCACCCAGAGTTCTACACCGACTTCGACGAGACCGGCCCTTACGTATCCGAGGTTGGAGAGGGCGAGTGCGCAACATGACACATTCGTTAGAGCTTCCTCGCGTCAATACTCCAGACCTCGGTGAGATCTCTCGCGCTAACGAGACCTTTGAGCACTCCCCTGCATCACGAATAATTGCATGGGCCGCTG
>WLHA01000263.1 GCA_009702955.1 Actinomycetota bacterium | reverse complement strand
CTGTCGCCCGGTCTCAGTGTTTAGAAACTCCCCAACATTTCCGGCAACACCTCCGACCACAGACCCTAAGACGACGAAGGCTGCAGTCCATGCAATGAAGCTCGTACGCTCGAGGCGCCAGGCAAGAGCCAGCGGTGTAGATAACGCCGTGCCAGCTTCTTCTGGGCCGGGCATATCGGCGAGTAGCCCAGACCCAAGGTCACGCCTTGCAGCTAGGGCAAATGCAACGCCAGTAGTGATGACTGAGAATCCAAAAAGTAGAGCGAGCACCCACCATTTTTCGCTTGCAAACGGCTGAATATGGTGGACCCACCCAAGTGGGGTGACCCAAGTGAGCCAGCCAATTCGCTGCGTACTATCCCCCAAAGCGCGCAGAAGATACGCAACTCCAATAGATCCCGCTAACAGACCGGTCGCACCCCTAGAAGAGCGCGAAATTTGAGCAGCAATCGCAGCGATGCCGGCGAACGCGATTCCTGCTCCAGCCCATGCAGCACCAAATGCAAGAGATCCGCTTACTGGAAGGTCAGCGGCCATCAACGCGAGCGACGCCATGAACCCAAGCGCTATTGATGTCACAACTGAGGTGAGCAGCGCTGCAGTAAGTGCGGACTTACGCCCCACTACCGCTGCACCAATTAAGTCAAGGCGCCCGGACTCCTCTTCAGCGCGACTATGGCGAATTGTTATGAGCCCAGATAGAACTGCCACCCCTGCAGCACCAAATGCAATGAGTTTTACTAATCCAATTGCCCCGATCGAAGTTGGGTCGTAAATCCTTCCAAACATTGCTAACAATGCAGAGGAGTCATTAATTGCGTTAGCAGCGGCAAGGCGTGAAGCCTGAGTTGGGTAGATATCCGCTACCGCGCGCGAGGAGACGTAGACAATTGTGACTAATAGCGAAATCCAGATTGGGATCCGTATGCGGTCTCT
Source organism: Actinomycetota bacterium (assembly GCA_009702955.1). Taxonomy (GTDB): domain Bacteria; phylum Actinomycetota; class Acidimicrobiia; order IMCC26256; family IMCC26256; genus IMCC26256. The sequence continues at coordinate 2,617 of WLHA01000263.1, read as the reverse complement.
ACGAAATGAAAGCCTTAAGAGTGACCCAGTGCCTTCGAAACCTTGGAGATCTCTGCTCATAGGGTTTCTTGGCTCTCCACCAGCTCATTCGGCATCGTTGCATAGTGGCGGAGGAATAGATCTTCGAGCGTGGGCGGCTGACTAGTAAGGCTGAGAACACCACCTGAGGTAATTAGCTTCAAGGTCTCGCCCAGACTCAATGCATCAACCTGGCATTGAATACGCGCTCCACCAGCGCCAACTGGTTCAACAACGAGGTCATGGACCCCTGACAACTTATCTAAACCGAGCGGTAACGATTCAACCTCAGCCTTTACAAGTGTGCGCGTGAAGTGCCGCAAATCATGGAGCGAGCCAGTCTCTACAGTCTTTCCTTCACGAATAATTGTTACACGATCACAGAGCGCCTCAACCTCGGAGAGGATATGACTAGAGAGAAGAACTGTCCTGCCGTTCTCGCTCTCCGCTCGTACAAGGTCGCGGAAAACTTGCTCCTTTAGAGGGTCAAGCCCTGCGGTTGGTTCATCGAGAAGAAGTAATTCGGCCTCTGAAGCAAACGCAGCAACGAGCGCAACTTTTTGACGAGTACCACGCGAGTACGCGCGTCCCTTCTTTGTCGGGTCCAACTCAAAGCGTTCGATTAAATCATTACGCCGAACTCTGCTGATCCCGCCACGCAAGCGCCCAAGTAGATCAATAACCTCTCCGCCAGTTAGCTCTGGCCAGAGCGAAACATCATCGGGTACATAGGCAATACGGCTATGAATGGAGACAGCATCTCTCCACGGGTCGCCACCTAGCAGGAGCGCTGTTCCAGAGTCTGCGCGCAGCAGGCCGAGCAGAACACGAATCGCTGTTGATTTACCCGAGCAGTTAGGGCCTAAAAAGCCATGGACCTCTCCACGGCTCACCTCAAGGTCAAGACCATCTAAAGCCGCGGTATTTCCAAACGTCTTTCGCAGCCCACTAATGAAGACCGGAGATGACTGGTCGTTGCTGCCCATGGCCCTTGACCTTACCGGCGGAATCGTTGCTGAAAGAAAGAACTTAAAGCCGAATTTGAACTCGCCGAACGCAATCCAAATTCATTTGACTACAATTCAGACAATTCGCTACTGACCTATCAGGATCCAGTAACAAACCAGTCACAATGGCGACCCTTGCAATGAGTAAGCGCCGAACAGACGGCACAGAGTTCAGAACACGCATCTAACCGAGGACACCATGACTTCAACAGAACAAGCCACCGGATCGAACGATTCAAGAGGCGAGCGCGCTGCTAAGCGACGTCGCAACATCATTCTCGGAGCAATCGCAGTTGGAGTATTGGCGCTCGCCCTTCTTGCCGTTGGTGTGCTGCCTAGAAACAGTGCAACGAGCGGTTGTACCCGGAGCAAACCCTGCGATACCACTACAACGACTGCTCCCTCGACGGGCGGGGGCGGAGCTGTAGTTACTACAAGTTCATCTTCTACGACAACTACAACTTCCACCACGGCTCCGCCCACTGGCGGCGGCTCACCGGTAGTTACTACAACTACAACTACTCCATAGAGGCTGAAGCGAGGGCGCTGCTCTCCGACTTCGGCATCCACTCTGGAGGCATGAAGACCGCACCGAGTTTTGCGCGCAGCCCCCTCCAACCACGTACGTCGCGCGCTATTGCCTGGAACTCTCCACCTATAGCAACCTTTAGATCGTAGGTATTGAGGTTCTTTGTAAGGCCGTAGACAACTCTCTCCTGCTCTGGTTCAAAGGTTCCAAAGAGCCTGTCCCAAGAGATGAGGATGCCGCCGTAATTATTATCTATGTACTGCGGGTTCACGCCGTGGTGAGCACGGTGATGCGAGGGGGTATTAAAGACCCTCTCAAACCACTTAGGCATGCGATCAATCGCCTCCGTGTGTATCCAATATTGATAAATCAGATTAAGACCACCACTTACCCCGTTAGCCCAAGGCGAGACACCAATAAAACCTAGGAGCGGGAAGAAGAGAAGCCCAGAGTGCTCAGGGCTCCCCTGTCGAAGCGCAGTTGTGAGGTTGTAATACTCAGAAGAATGATGCTGGGAGTGAACAGCCCAAGCGATCCGACTTCGATGATTCGCTCTGTGCCACCAGTAGTAGATGAGGTCCCAACCAACCATTGCAATTGCGACCTCTACAACTTTTGAGCGGTGCGACACAACACGCCGATCAAAAGCTGCGCGCATAACGCGAGCCTGCAATGGGGCCATCGCGAATTTCACTACAACGCTCGCGCTCCCCATCGCGAGACTGGTCTTGGCATCTGCTTTGTTGTAACCACGCAGCCCGCGCTCCTCAGCGTGCTTCTTCATCCACCGACGCTCGATCTCGATAGTGGCGAAATACATAGGTATAGCGATCAGTTCTACGGGGAACTTCTTTAGCTTCACCTAAGCCCTCCTAACAATCGCGATCCGCTGACAGAGAAAGAAATCTCTATATACATCGCTCGACCTAGGTAGATGAGCGCTTGGATTTGCGCCGACTACGAAGCCAACCCCATCCGCCGGTCGACCATAGCGCCCAAATAACAAGTACCGGCTGGAACCACAGACGGATAAAGCGCTGAGCATCGGAGTCCAAGCCAAACG
>WLHA01000262.1 GCA_009702955.1 Actinomycetota bacterium | reverse complement strand
TGCTGCGGCGCTGGTGGAGCGCGCATGTGGATGGAGGAGAGCACCGGCAAGAAGGTCAACACTGAGCGAGCACAAGAGGCGCTCAGTACCGGTGCAACACGTGTCGCTGTGGCCTGCCCGTTCTGCTACGTGATGATGGATGACGGCGTAAAGGGCGAGGGTAACGAGGATGTAATTGTTCAGGACATCGCAGAGATGCTCCTAGAGGCAATCGAGTCCGACCCCTCAAACCTCGACCAGACCAGCATCGTCTAAACCGTCCTCACCCAAAACCCTGAACTTCGGGTAGTTGTTGTCGCTATAGCGACACTAATCACCCGAAGTTGGGTTACTTACGGAAGTTCAGGTACGAACGGCTTGGAGTTGGTCCGCGCTGTCCTTGATACTTCGAACCAGTGATGCCGCTTCCGTATGGGTTATCGGCATCGGTTGTCATCTTCAAGAATGAGATCTGGCCGATCTTCATACCTGGGTAGATAGCAATCGGAAGGTTCGCAACATTTGAGAGCTCAAGCGTTAGATGGCCGTCCCAACCGGCGTCGACGAATCCGGCAGTCGAGTGGATCAAGAGTCCGAGTCGACCGAGGCTGCTCTTCCCCTCAAGTCGTGCAACTAAATCATTTGGGATAGCAACGCGCTCGAGAGTCGATCCAAGAACAAACTCGCCAGGGTGCAGAATAAATGCAGTCGGCAGAGTTACCTCAACGAGTTCCGTTAGATCCTCTTGTGGTTCCTTGGGGTCGATGTAAGGCGTTGTGTCGTTGCGAAAGACGCGAAAGAAACCGTCGACATGAAGATCAACCGATGATGGCTGAATATCCGCCGGGTCGAAAGGGTCGATGATTATGCGCCCTGCGGCGATCTCTTCTTTGATGGTGCGGTCACTAAGAATCACGGTGAGGGACTCTACAGGGGAGAGGCTCGTTAAGTGGGTGTGGCGCGCGTTTTTGGTCTCTGCCTCAAGAGTCGAGACTTGAGACCGCCGAGCGCAGCGACTTCATCAAATCTCCCCGGCGCCCGAGGGTTACCCGATCAAGCCCTAGAAACTCGGCCAGCGAGGAGGCCTCGCTAGCTAGGGCCTCGGCCACTAGTCCCAGCTCTACCTCGGGCTCTGCCCAAGCCCCCGAGATATTCAGCACTCCGGCCTTGCGATCGGACTTCATCTCAACTCTGGCCACCAAATCCTCGCCTAGCAAGAACGGCATCACGTAATACCCGTAGACGCGCTTGGGGGCCGGCACATATATCTCAAGTCGGTAATGAAAACCGAAGAGTCTCTCCACTCGATCTCGCCCCCACATCAGAGAATCGAAAGGAGCGAGCAACGCGCGGGCATCGACAGCGCGAGGCGTGCGAGTGCCGGGCATGCGAAAAGCCTGGTGCTTCCATCCCTCTACCGTGATTGCCTCGAGTGCTCCATCCTCGACCAACTCAGCAATGAGCGGCCTCGCTACTGGCGCCTTGATTCGAAACGCATCAGCAAGATCAGCAGCGGTCGCGACACCAAAGGCTGCAGCTGCGCGCAACAACAAATCTTTCTGCGCGTCCTCTCGGGTCGGTGTAGGCGCATTGAGTATCTCGCTCGGCAGGGCGCGCTCCGTTAAGTCATAGACGCGCTCAAAATTTGCTCTGCGCCATGCCGTGACTGTTCCCGTCCAGAACAAATACTCGAGAGCGCGTTTCCCGGCATCCCATCCCCACCAAGGACCAGCCTTCGCTCCACGATCTGGAAGGTCTCGCGCACTTAGCGGACCACGGTTCGTTATCTCCTTTAGAACTCTCTCCACATACTCGGGTTGCTCTTCAAACACATCGGAGAGCCCGCTCCATATCTCTCCATTGCGCGCGGCCTCCATGCGCCAACGCAGAAGTGGATGCAGCTCAACTGGAAGCAGCGATGCCTCGTGGCCCCAATACTCAAACGCTCGACCAGTTGAGACAAGACGTTCAGTCAAGTTGCGAGGATGGTCGCCAAGGCGCGAGAAGAGCGTGAGTTCATGCGCGCGAGCTATGACATTTACTGAATCAAGTTGCACTGCACCAACACGACCCAGCAATGAGGTCGCGTGTCGTAGCGTTGCGGCACCACTCGGGCGCGCAACTGAGAAACCCTGTGCGCCTAATACGCAGCGTCGAGCATCCCTAATACTTAGAGCAGAAGGCACGCTATTTACTCTATTTATAGGCCAAGAACGCGTAGCTCAGTGCGAGTCTGTAGGGATGTTGCTCCTAGAGCACCCGAGCGCGTCCCCGTGTAGGTGCCGGTTCCCCCGGTGACTGTTTTGTAGATACCGGTTCCACCAACTACGCCGATCGTGCCGCCAAACGCAGCACCACCGTCTTTGGTGACGATCGTGGCACCAGACATTGTTCCCGAGATTGTTGAGCCATCAGCAAAAGTCATGGTCATAGTTGCATTCCATGTGCCATTACCTGAGAGGTAGTTCACCAAGAAAGTCGCGTTCAACTTTGCGCGCACTCCAGTGAGGCTGCCGCCTTCACCTTCAAGGATCCCGCTGCCCACCTCGACCGCAGTCCCCATTGTGTTCAGGCCATTGACTCCAAAAGTAACGATGTCACGACTCGTCACCTCGAGATCAGCAGGTAGAACAATCCGCGTACCCTCTACAGCCGAACCAACCGGAGTTGAGAGTCCGGAGCCTTGGTTGATTAACAATGCAGTGACAATGACAACCGGCTTGTTTGTCTTGTTGCTCCCAAAGTGCACAAGGCTAGATGTCTCGACAATCGAGTCGCCCGCACCCAGTGACGCCGTTGTGGGGCCAGTAAACTTCTTCACTGCTCCATTAGATCGGGTAACCCTCGCTATTCCAGAGATAATTTTGTAGGTCAGCACCCCAGACTCAACTCGTGCAACCTGAACCCCTGAGTGAAAGTGCTCGGAGAGTTTTGTCTTCGGAGCTATCTTCACGCGAGTCATGTAGAGCACCTGGCCAGGAGAGTTGGCCGGCTCGGCAACCGCTAGAACCGTGCGCGTCACGCCCTTCGCCTTAACAACACTTCCGGCCTTCGGAAGCGGTGCAGGGGTGACAGTGAGTGAAGCAGTAGCGGTGACACCGCTTGCACCAGTCTCGTGAGCGCGCGTTGCTGATGCTCCGGCTGGGCCTGCTGCGACAACCATTGCTGATGCGCAGATCAAGGCAAGCGTAGATAGCGGCCTGGGTACAAGTTTCATCGAAGTTCTCCCCTAGTAAGGCGAATAGTTGCGGCTGCCCGAAAAGGCGATTACCTGACTGCGTCATACAGTAAGCGCTCGACCCGGGTAATGTCCCTATCTCTGCGGGCGTAGTTCAGAGGTAGAACATCAGCTTCCCAAGCTGAGAACGCGAGTTCGATTCTCGTCGCCCGCTCCATACGATCGTTCGCTCTCCCGAATAGGGAAACGCCTGACTCGGGGTTTGCCATCCGTTGTCGCTCGTTGCAGTTCGAGGTCTTCAACTCTGTCCCCGATCTTCCTGCGAGGAAAATTGCATGCGACAGGAGCTGACGCAGCGTGGCGGTGAGTTAAGAACCCAGTTTTCCTAGGGGAAGATCACAAAACCAGCC
>WLHA01000261.1 GCA_009702955.1 Actinomycetota bacterium | reverse complement strand
TTCTGTGCTCAACTTCACGTATATAAACAAAAATAAATATTTGGAGAATCGATGCCCGTTCAGATACCTGCCCAAATCGATCTAGAGCGCATCGCTCGCGCTGTACGAGAAATACTTGAGGCAGTCGGTGAAGACCCAGACCGTGATGGATTGGTGCGAACCCCCGAACGCGTCGCAAAGATGTACGGCGAGGTACTCGCAGGCCTCCACGAGGACCCAGCTGAGCATCTCTCAGTTACTTTCGAGGCAGGTCACGATGAGATGGTCATGGTTAAAGACATCCCGATCTACTCCCTCTGCGAGCACCATTTAGTCCCATTCCATGGACACGCACATATTGCATATATCCCAGGTGCTGACGGAAGAATTACTGGACTATCGAAGCTAGCGAGAGTGGTTGATGGTTTCGCTCGCAGACCTCAGGTCCAGGAGCGATTGACCACTCAGGTAGCCGATGCCTTGGCTCTAGCTCTCAACCCCCGAGGGGTCTTAGTGGTTATTGAGGCCGAGCACCTCTGCATGGGGATGCGTGGCGTCCGTAAACCGGGTGCGATCACTGTTACCTCTGCCGTGAGAGGGATATTCAAGGAGAATGCATCGACAAGGGCCGAGGCAATGGGCCTGATCGGCGTTCCAGGAGTGCGCCGCTGAGCCGGCCCTTGAACGAAAACTTGCTCGGCAGGATACGCTCGGCCTGAATGTTCACTTGGAAACCACTCATCGATGGCGGAGCGTCTGTAATGGGGATACTCAACGTGACCCCAGATTCCTTCTCGGATGGCGGGCTTTGGTTTAACCCTGAACTCGCTTTAGAGCATGCCCAGATGCTTGTTAAAGATGGAGCGGACGTTATTGATGTCGGGGGAGAGTCGACCCGCCCCGGGGCGCTACCCGTATCAGAGGTCGAAGAGTCAGCGCGAGTCGTTCCGCTCATTGCAGCAATCGCGCGCTCAGCAATAGTGAGCGTAGACACAATGAAAGCAAGTGTCGCTAGAGCCGCTATCGAGGCGGGAGCGAGAATCGTCAATGATGTATCCGGAGGTAGGCACGATCCAGAGATGCTTCGGGTCGTAGCGGAGTCCGGGGTCGGATTTATTGCAATGCATATGCAGGGAGAACCAAGAACAATGCAGCTAGAGCCTCATTATTCAAATGTTGTCAGAGAGGTAACTGCACACTTGGTTGAGTCACGCGATCGTGCTCTTGATGCTGGTGTCTCGGATGAGTCAATCATGCTTGACCCAGGTATCGGATTTGGGAAGTCGCTTCAGCACAACCTCTCGCTGCTCGCTCACATCGATGAGATAGGTGCTGCTACATCATCCCCAATTCTCATTGGGGCATCGCGAAAGTCTTTTATTGGATCAATCCAGAAAACGGGCAGTGACACAGTTATGCGTGAAGACGGAACCACAGCAACAACAGTCTGGGCATTAGAGCACGGGGCCTCAATGGTTCGGGTCCACAATGTCGCTGATGCGCATCGTGCTGTAGAGATTGTAAGGTCACTCGCTATGGCTGGGTCGGTATGCGCATGAGCGCCTTGAGGGGACGTTGGGCTCAGGGTCTAGAGCCGCGTATGTTCTGCTGGGTGATTAAGGACCGACTTGCTGCGTCGGAGCGCCCTGGAGGCTTCTCTCGCAACCACCGCAAGATTCGCCGACAGGAGGAGCTCATCTGGCTTCACCAGCAAGGCTTTACTCGAGTCGTTTCGCTTCTCGATTCTCCGCACAATCTGCGCGCGTACGACGAGGCCGCAATCCCATGTGAGCAGGTTCCTCTCGGCCGCCCTGATGAGTTGCCAATTCGTCTGCACATCATCTTTGAGACGATTGCTCGCAGGCTCGATGACCCCAAAGAGAAACTCTTGCTCCACCATGAAGAGTTCGGGGATCGACTCGTAGGTGTAATCGCTGGTTACTTGCTTTACTCGGAGCTCATTCCCGAGGGGCCGCCGGCGATCATGGTGGCAGAGCGTTTAACGGGGCGCGAGCTTGGAGCAACCGGACGCGAGATAGTTGCCGCGACAGTTGATGCTGGCTTGGTCAGAAGTCGAAAGGTTTGACGTCGTGGCAACTATTCAACTTCGAGGCCTGAGTCTTCTCGGGGTGCATGGAGTTCTGCCTGAAGAGCAGAAGCGTGCGCAGCCATTTGAAGTGGATATCGATCTAACTGTTGATATCTCAAAGGCTGCTGCGACCGATGCACTCGAGGACACAATTGATTACGGCGAAATCACAGCGATGGTCGCGCGAGTCGTCAACGATGAGAGCTACGCACTAATCGAGAAGTTGGCTACGCGAATCGGCGAAGTCTGCCGAACGGATCCGCGCGTTACCGGAGTCGTCGTTACGGTCAAGAAGATGCGGCCACCGGTACCAGAGCACATTGAGTATTCAGCGGTGCGGGTAGAGCTGTAATGACACGCGCGTACCTCGCGCTTGGCTCCAATCTCGGTGACCGGCTAGCGCACTTGCAGATGGCGCTAGACGCACTCGCGGAAGATAATCGTGTTGATCTCGTCGCTATCTCATCTGTGTACGAGACCGACCCAGTTGGTGGACCCGTCCAAGACGATTTTCTAAATGCGGTTCTCTCAATTGAGACCGAAGCCTCCCCGCACGAGATCCTCGCAATTGCTCAGAGTCTCGAGGTGCAGGCTCGCCGTGAGCGCAAGGAGCACTGGGGGCCGAGGACCCTCGATGTTGACTTGTTGCTTTATGGCGATGAGACAGTAAGCACGCCAGACCTTGAGGTACCCCACCCGCGCATGTGGGAGCGGGCATTTGTTCTCGCACCGCTTAGTGAGGTTGCCCCCGAATTAGCTGATGTCCCAGCGGGCGGGTGGACAGGTGTGCGGCGCATACCGGTAGCCTTAGTCTTGAAGTAATTCAAGGCAACCAAATATTTCTTAGCCACTTGACTGAAATGAGACCGGCACCCCTTGAGGGGCTGGAGCCCACTTTGAATCAACGCACGCTCTCCATCATCGGCCCAGGCCGCGCAGGCACGGCAATTGCAAAGGCACTTGCTAATAAGGGTTGGGCAATTTCGCGCGTTGCTGGTCGCTCTATCGAGCATGCTCAGCCACTGGCAGAGAAGCTTGGGGCAGAGGCCTGCAGCGCAGCGGATGTCGGGCTCGGGGTCGACTTAATAATCATCGCGACACCGGACTCTGCAATTAGTGAGACCGCCCTCATTGTTTCTGCGCAAGCCTCGCCTGGCGCGCTTCTGATCCACCTCGCGGGTGCGCCTGGGATTGAAGCCTTGGAGGGAGTGCGATCAACTCGCCCAGACCTAGTGCTTGGTTCGTTGCATCCTCTCCAGACACTCTCTGACGATAACGCCTTCGAGAAACTTCAGGGTGCGTTCTGCGCTGTTGAGGGTCCGCCAGAGATTGAGGGATTAGCGCGTGAGCTTGGCCTAACTCCGTTCTCAGTCTTGCCTGAAAATCGCGCGGCTTACCACGCGACCGCGGTCGTTGCCTCAAACCACCTAGTCGCTCTGATGGGGCAGGTTGAGCGAATGGCAAATAATGCTGGCGTGCCGTTTGAGGCGTTCGCTCCTCTTGCTCGCACCGCAATCGAGGCCGCGTTAATTAGTGGCCCTGCAACTGCGC
>WLHA01000260.1 GCA_009702955.1 Actinomycetota bacterium | reverse complement strand
GTATGTCAAGGCGGCCGAATCGCTCGCTGGCCAACGCAACTAACTCACTAGGTGCCTCTGGATCGGATAGGTCGAGCGCAATAGGGGTTACCTCAACATCCTCACTGCTGAGTTGCTCCGCGAGTGCGTTGAGGCGCTCCGATCTGCGTGCAGTGATGATGACGTGAGCTCCGGCTCCGGCAAGGACTCGAGCAAAGCGCGTCCCTAATCCGGAGGAAGCGCCGGTGACTATTGCGACTTTGCCATCAATGCGAAAGGTATTTGTTGAATCAATTGGGGACACGGCAGGAGAGTTTAGGGGTTGCGGCCCGGATGGAGGGAGGTCTGCCCCGGTATGCTCCGAGGGTGACCATCAAGCCGTCTGCAGCACTGGTTCGCGTGCTTCTCATCGACTCCAATCTTGATCAGCGCGACGCTCTCGAGTCCGAGTTAGCTCGTCAGGGCCTAATCGTCTCCTCGGCCGGCGATATCCGCAGCGCAAAGGACTCCCTAGTCGCATCACCCCCAGACATTGTCGTCCTCGATGTAGACCTAGAGGACTTAGGCGGATTTGGACTCCTCTCTACAATCGTCACTGAGACCGAGTTCCCAGTAATTGTTCTGACGGAGCGCTCAGAGGAGGCTCTTCGTCTTCTTGGGTTTGAGTTAGGCGCAGATGATTATGTGGTCAAACCGTGCTCCGGCCTTGAACTCACTTCACGGATGCGCAGCGTACTTCGTCGCATGGACGGACGTCGCGTTGAGCATATGGCCCTGAACTCTGGCGACCTCAGCCTTGACAGTGACTCTCGACAGGCAACACTCGCTGGCGAGGTACTTGCGCTCACGTCGCGTGAGTTTGATCTTCTTAACTATCTAGTAGGGCATAAAGGCCAGGTCGTTGATCGCGACCGAATTCTTCGCGACGTCTGGCGCTCAACCTCGGAGTGGCAGGATCCGTCGACTGTTACAGAGCATGTTCGAAGACTCCGTCACCAGATTGAGCTAGACCCGACCAAGCCCGTGCGTATCGCCACCGTGAGGGGCAAGGGCTACCGCTGGGAGGGTTAACAAATGTGGTCAGGTAATCCCCGTAATAGCGCCCGTAGTAGTGATCAAGGGGGGAGTACCTATTATTCGTATGCGGGCTTTTCGTATGCGCCTATTCGTATGCGCGATGTTCACACGCAAGTTATTCGCACACCAGATTGGTACGCCGCCTGGGACTCGAACCCAGAACCTACAGATTAAGAGTCTGTTGCTCTAACCAGTTGAGCTAGCGGCGCGTGCGGGCAGACTAGCCCGAGGAAGTGCCTTGGGTTCCAGCCGAGGCACTAGAGAACATCTAAGACCGCCAAGATTATTAAAGGAGCGCCCAGTGGAGATTGCAGTAACCGGAGCGAGTGGCTTAATCGGGTCGGCCCTAATCGCAGCCCTAGAGGCTGATGGGCATCGGGTGCGCAGGTTCGTGCGCGGTGGGGTAGCGGTCCCAGGCAGTGTCGTTTGGGATCCGATAGCCGGCACTATCGAGGCAGGTGCACTAGATGGCGTAGAGGCTGTCGTGCACCTTGCGGGAGAGGGCATAGGCGAGAAGCGCTGGAGTCCAGAGCAGAAGGAGCGGATCCGCAGTAGCAGGGCCCTTGGAACCTCACTGATCGCTCGTTCTGTGGCTGCAATGTCGCAGCCTCCGCGAGTAGTGCTCTCCGCCTCCGCAATTGGCTGGTACGGCAACAGAGGCGATGAAGTACTCACCGAGGCCTCGGGCCCCCCGCAGCCTTCCGAGTTCCTCTCTGAGGTCTGTGTCGATTGGGAGGCCGCAACCGCGCCATCAACAGATGCAGGCATTCGGACGGTTCTGCTGCGAACCGGAATTGTCCTAACCCCCAAAGGAGGGGCACTCGGGCGGATGATCACGCCATTCCGTCTCGGCTTGGGTGGAAAGATTGCATCAGGCAAGCAGTGGATGTCTTGGATCTCATTAGAGGACGAGATCGGAGCGATTCGTCACGTGCTCGGAGACGACTCGGTCTCCGGCCCTGTCAATCTCACAGCCCCAACTCCGGTAACCAATTTAGATTTCACAAAGGCGCTCGGCGGTGCGGTCCATCGCCCGACCATTCTGCCTACGCCACTTGCACCGCTGAAGCTTGCGCTCGGCTCGGAGTTGGTAACGGCATTATTGGTAAATGGGCAGCGGGTACTCCCTGCTGCGCTCGAGGCCAGCGGATACAAGTTTAAGCATCCAGATATTGCGAGCGCATTTGCTTCCCTGCTTGCAAAATAAGGCCATGAAATATAAGGCCATGAAATATAAGCCCATGAAATATAAGGCCATGGAATAAGGGTCCGGGCGCGTAAACGCCCCCTCTATAGAGGGGGCGCTACTTGGGGTGACCGAGGGGTTTCGAACCCCCGGCCTCCGGGATCACAACCCGGCGCTCTCGCCTGCTGAGCTACGGCCACCATGTGTTTCTCTTCTTGCTGTCTTCCTGTATTGCTGTATTGCTGTATTGCTGCCTTGATGTATTTCTCTTAGTACGGATCTGTGATTATCCTGCGCGCCCGGGAGGACTCGAACCTCCGGCCGACCGCTTAGAAGGCGGTTGCTCTATCCACTGAGCTACGAGCGCCTAGTCCATCCGGGCATGCATACTCTACCGGCAAAAGGTACCGCTAAGGCCAGCCGCGCGTGAAGTGAATTAGCGCGAGATAGGAGGCTTGCTAGAGGTGACCGAGATGAGGTCTCCCTCCTCAGGGGCAGTTAGAAGCCCCTGCCCTGCGAGTGCCCTGACTGCAATCTCTGCGAGTTGGTTGACATTGGTGCCGTTCTCGTCAGTCCAGGTTGGGTAGGAGTTGACGAGTGCATCGGAGACAACTAATTCGGCCAAGGTGAACTGCATGTGACAAACATGCCAGATTTGACCCACTAATTGGGGGATATCTGGTGATATCAAGGGTGGCATCTGGCACAGAGTCACTTATCGTGGCCTCAGATTGGGATTTGGGCGCCTAATACAGCAAAGCGTGGTTCGACTCGAGTCTCAGGTGAGCTTTTGAGCCGAGCGACGGAGCAATCGACGCTCGTACATATGCGCATCGGCGAGGTGGATCAGCGCAGATGCGCTTACCGATTCTCCTTCGAGAGTGGCGAGGCCCGCGCTAATCGATCCATCAATCTCTGAGTTCTGCAGTGCGATCGTTACATCGGCTCGAATAACTGCCTCGACTCGATCTGGATCCGGACCCTCGCCGAGACCAATTATGACTAACTCGTCTCCTCCCCAACGCGCTACTAGATCGGCCGCACGAACAAGGCGCGTTGCCGCAACTGCAATCTCGCTTATGACGAGGTCTCCAGCGAGGTGACCATGCGCATTGTTGATATTGGAGAGCCCGTCAATATCGATGAATACGGCAAAAACGCTTCGCTTCTCTCGTTGGGCGAGTGCAATCAGAGCGCTACTCCTAATCTCAAGCCCATTGCGATTTAGGAGCCCAGTTAGGGGGTCGTGGCCAGCGAGGAATGAGAGTCTGGACTCGGCATCTGCATACCTGCGCACAGCCGCCCTCTGCGCAACAAAGATTGCTAAAGCCAAACCGAGGACCTCAACCATCGCCGCCAGTCAATCTCCCTCGTCATCGG
>WLHA01000026.1 GCA_009702955.1 Actinomycetota bacterium | reverse complement strand
GTGGAGATGGTTATGCCGGGTGACAACACTGAGATGAATGTGGAGTTGATTAACCCGATCGCGATGGAGGAAGGTCTCCGTTTCGCTATTCGTGAGGGTGGTCGTACAGTGGGTGCTGGTCGCGTGGTCAGCATCATCAAGTAAGTCTTGAGTAGAGGAAAATAAAAAATGGCAAGTGACAAGCGCATCAAGGTGACGCTCGCCTGCGAAAGCTGCAAGCGACGCAACTACATCACCAAGAAGAACAAGATCAACGACCGTGAGCGGATTGAGATGAAGAAGTACTGCCGCTTCGAGCGTGTTCATACCCTCCACAAAGAGACCCGCTAATACCCCACTAGTGCCCCGCTGATTTGAGCGGGGAGCGCCCTTCACCGCGGTGAAGGGGGTTTAGCGAGATATTTCTGTGAGCGCCCGGCTATGGGGGAGACCCCAGGCCGGGTTCTTTCATGGGGCTGTCTCTATTTTGGGGCTGTCTCTATTTTGGAGATGTCGAGCCACGGTTTATCCCCGGCTGTCGTATGACGGGGCTTGGCTGATACGATTCCTCGCCCGGCCCCTAGGTGCCCGGAGGGCAGTAGCTCAATTGGCAGAGCACCGGTCTCCAAAACCGGGGGTTGTGGGTTCAAGTCCCTCCTGCCCTGCGTATAGAAGAAATGTAAGAGAGATAGTGAAGTAGCACGGGGCTCTTGCCAAGGAGCCTCGAAATATCAATGAAATATAAATCCAGATACTTAGAACCACCAAAAACTTAGAACTAGGGGTACGTAGTGAATCGCGAGTCCAAGCGCATGATGGCTAAGCAGGAAGACGAGAAGAAGTCTCGTCCCTCGCGCCGCCCTGCCGCTCCTGTCTCCGAGCGCAACCGCACCTCACCTGCAACTTATTTTCGCGAAGTCAAAGGCGAACTCAAGAAGGTCGCATGGCCTACTCGCCCAGAAGTAATTAACTCCACAGTGATTGTTCTCATCGTGGTCGTCATAATGACGTCCCTCATCTTCGGACTCGACTGGGCCTCGGCCAAGTTCGTCCTCAAGCTCTACGGCAGCTGACATGACTCAAGACAACATAACTGAAGACAATTTGGCTGCAGAGAATGCAGAAGACTCGATTGAGAGCTCAGCGCTTGACTCTGAGGCGACCGAAAACGCTACAGATATAGCATCAGAGGTAGTTATCGATAGCGTCTCTCTGGGCGGCGATGCAGAACTGCTCGCCGTCTTTGATGATGACGATGAAGACGACGAAGAAGAAGAGATTGAGCCGAGCCCATACGACCGACCAGGTCGCTGGTACGTAGTACACACCTACGCTGGTTACGAGAACAAGGTCAAGCAGAATCTTACGACTCGCATGAAGGCTCTCAATGTTGAGGAGCTCATCTACGAGATCGTCATCCCAACAGAGGATGTAATTGAGTTTAAGAATGGCCGCAAGGTGGTTGTTCAGAAGAAAGTCTGGCCTGGGTATCTCATTATTCGTATGGTTCTCGATGATGAGACATGGGGCGCAGTACGCAATACCCCAGGCGTCACAGGTTTTGTCGGTAACGGCGCTAAGCCTTCCCCTCTCTCTCGACGCGAGGTTGAGGACACACTCGGTAGTGGTGGCCCGCTAGAAGGCAAGCCCGAGAAGAAGCTCCGACCAAGGTTCTTGTTTGAGAAGGGCGAGCAGGTACGAGTTGTTACCGGCGCCTTCGCAGACTTCAATGGGATCATCGACGAAATTGATATCGACCGCTCCAAGCTCAAGGTTCTCGTAAACATCTTCGGACGTGAGACACCTGTCGAGCTTGAGATCGCCGACGTAGCCAAGCTCTAGACCTAGACCAAGGAAGCAATCCAATGGCGAAAAAAAGACTCGCAGCAGTAGTAAAAATCCAGATTGAGGCAGGCGCAGCGACGCCGGCACCCCCCGTGGGTACCGCGCTCGGACCGCATGGTCTAAACATCATGGACTTCTGCAAGGCCTACAACTCAGCGACTGAGAGCCAGAGAGGCACTGTTGTGCCTGTCGAGATCTCCGTCTATGAGGACCGGTCCTTCACATTCGTATTGAAGACTCCACCGACGCCGTTCTTGCTCCGCAAGGCTGCAGGCATCGACAAGGGCTCCTCAACGACACCGATCGTCAAAGCCGGGACGGTAACAAGCGCTCAGGTTCGACAGATCGCTGAGCAGAAGATGCCTGACTTGAACGCAATCGACATTGAGGGAGCAATCGCTCAGGTCGAGGGAACCGCCCGATCAATGGGCCTCGACGTAGTCAAGTAATAAGACCAGTAGTAAGAAATAAGTAGTAAATAACCCTATTTTTTACGGTAAATACGCACCAAAAACCAGCCACTACAAAACCAACCCCCTGTAGACGACCTCGCTACAGGGCTAGATGAAAGAGGGAGCCTTATGGCGAAGCACGGAAAGACCTACACAGACGCTGCAAAGAAATTTGACGCAGAGGCAATTTTTGATCCCGCTGAGGCGCTTGTCCTCATTCAGTCGCTCGCTAAGGCGAAGTTCGATGAGACAGTCGAGGTCGTATTCCGCCTCGGGCTTGACCCTCGCAAAGCCGAGCAGAGCATTCGCGGAACAGTGAGCCTCCCAGCCGGTACCGGTAAGACAATCCGTATCGTCGTATTCGCCCAGGGCGAGCAGGCAAGAGCAGCTGAGGCTGCTGGCGCTGATGTCGTCGGCGCTGAGGACCTAGTGGCACGTGTTGAGGGCGGATTCTTGGACTTCGACCTCGCTATCGCTACGCCTGACCTCATGGCTCAGGTCGGAAAACTTGGTCGTGCACTCGGACCGCGGGGGCTCATGCCCAACCCGAAGACGGGAACCGTCACCGCTGATGTCGGCAAGGCAGTAACCGAGTTCAAGGGCGGTCGAGTTGAGTACCGCACTGACCGTTACGGAAATGTCCAGGTTCCGATCGGGAAGGTCTCTTTCACTAAAGAGGCCCTGGTCGGGAACTATCAGGCAGTTATGGACGAGGTACTTCGTGCCAAGCCAGCATCGGCAAAGGGCCGCTACATCAAGGGCGTAAGCATGTCCTCGACGATGGGCCCTGGAGTACGAATCGACCCAACCCGCACCAAGGATCTCCTCGGTGAGGCACCGACGGGGGCGCCACGCTAGAGTCCCCACCTACATTTGAATCTGCGCCACAGACATTCGGTCGTTTGAGCCTTAAAACCCAAGCGATAAAGGGGTAATTACCCCGCCGAACGAGGCGACTCCTTTAATTTCGGGGTGTCCTCGCAGTGCTGTGCACGCGGGATACCTCGTTTTTTATTCTCTTAATATTTCAGGTTCGCAGAGTGTGAGCCGTCTAGATCGACCATCAGGAGTAATCACATGGCTAGGCCCGAGAAGGTAGCCACCGTCGCTGAGATTCGTGATCGAATCGAGGAGTCAGACGCGACAGTGCTCACAGAGTACCGAGGACTCACTGTTTCGCAGCTCGCTAATCTGCGTGCAGCACTCCGCCCAGCGGGTACAGACCTCAAGATTTACAAGAACACCCTTGCTCGCCGTGCTGCAAATGAGGCCGGCGTCGAGGACCTCGTCCCGATGCTGCAGGGCCCAACAGCCATAGCCTTCATCAAGGGCGATGCCGTTCTTGCCGCTAAGGCACTTCGTGACTTTGCTAAGACCGCAGAGTCCTTTGTGGTCAAGGGCGGAATGCTCGGCTCCAGATTCATCTCGGCAGCAGAGGTATCAGAGCTCGCTGAGGTCGCTCCTCGCGAGGAGCTCCTTGCCCGTATCGCAGGCGCCTTCCAGGGCCCGCTTGTCAAGGCAGCTGGTCTGTTCCAGGCAATTCCACGAAACCTTGCTTATGGAGTCAAGGCACTCATCGAGCAGCGTGTCGCCAACGGGGAGGCACTCCCCGAGGAGGCGCCAGCGGAGGCTTCGGCCCCAGAAGAAACCAGCCCAGAGGCTGTCGAGGTCGAGGCTGCCCCAGAAACAGCAGCAACAGAGGCTGCTCCAGAAACAGCAGAGGCAGTAGCCGAGGAGCCCTCAGCGGTAGAACCAGAGGCGACACCAGAAGAGAGCGCTCCCGCTGCTGAGTAAAGATTTTCATAAGCAACAAGAGAAATAACCTATAAATCTAGATATATCTAGAAATACGAAGAACCCATCCAACCGCAGATAGATGAAGCGGACACACCGCAAGGAGAAAACACCATGGCTATGAGCACCAGTGAACTACTCGATGTATTTAAGAGCATGACCGTTCTCGAGCTCAACGACTTCTTGAAGTCATTTGAGGAAGAGTTCGGCGTCACAGCCGCTGCCCCCGCAGCAGCCGCCGCAGCGCCAGCCGCTGGTGGAGATGCCGGTGGAGCAGCAGCAGAGCAGGACGAGTTTGACGTGATCCTTATCGCCGCTGGCGACAAGAAGGTTCAGGTCATCAAGGAGGTGCGTGCCCTCACGAGCCTCGGTCTCAAGGAGGCCAAGGACCTCGTTGACTCCGCACCTAAGGCCGTCGTTGAGAAGGTCTCCAAGGAAGATGCCCAGAAGGCAAAGGACCAGCTCGAGGCAGCTGGCGCTTCTGTAGAGGTCAAGTAACAAACCGCTAAGAGGGTCGTACCGGCATCGGCAAAGGTCCTTGACCTGAGGCCGATGCCGTCGTACTCTGCCCGTCAGTTGACGCCACTTTGGTGGCGCCCACTTTCGTGCGCCTTGCGACCCTCGCTGCGGACGGCTAGCCTTTACCTAGTCGTGCCCTGTTGTCCTGCTCTTGACCACAATCCCGTGGTCGCTTCGCGCCCGCTTTCTTGCAAGGAGTGACGTTGGCCCCCCTCGCGTCCCGTGTCCGTTATTCATTCGGTCAACACAAAGAAGTACTTCCCCTGCCCGATCTCGTGGCAGTGCAGAAGGAATCCTTTGCGTGGTTCATCAACGAAGGTGTAGCCGAGGTACTTCGCGACATCTCTCCAGTGACGGACTTCACCGAGCAGCTGCGACTTGAGCTGACCGACCACTTCTTCGAGCCGCCGAAACACACCGAAGACGAGTGCCGCGAGCGCGACATGACCTACTCGCGCCCTCTCTTCGTTACAGCGCGCTTCATGAATGCTCTAACCGGAGAGATCAAGGAGCAGACAGTATTCATGGGCGACTTCCCCATGATGACGTCTCGCGGAACCTTCATCATCAACGGCACCGAGCGCATTGTTGTATCGCAGCTAGTGCGTTCGCCCGGTGTTTACTTCAGCGTCGAGCCCGACAAATTGCAGCCAGAGAAATACACCGTTGGATCCAAGATGATCCCTGGTCGTGGCGCATGGCTTGAGTTTGAGGTTGATAAGAAAGATGTCGTCTACGTACGTGTAGACCGCAAGCGTAAGCAGCCGATCACAATTTTCTTGAAGGCGCTTGGCTTTGGAGAGACTGAAGAAGAGCTTCTAAACCTGATCCTTGACCCACAGGGAAACCCTTACGACTCGATGCGCAACACGCTCGAGAAGGACACAACTGAGACCGTTGATCAGGCTTTTGTAGAGCTTTACAAGAAGTTGCGACCAGGCGAGCCGCCAACTGTTGATGCAGCAACAAAACTCATCGACACTCTCTTCTTCAACCCGAAGCGCTACGACCTTGCGAAGGTTGGCCGCCACAAAGTCTCGAAGAAGCTTGGCGACGAGTACCCGAAGGTCAAGGCTGTTATGGATCGCCTTGGGCTCACGGTTCCTCCGTCTAACCCAGAGCGCGGTGAGGCAGAGTTCACACTCTCCAAGGCCGACATCATCGCTGCAGTCTCTTACCTCGTGAAGCTTCACGCTAACGACCAGCCAGATGATTACTTCCCAGACGACATCGACCACTTCGGTAACCGTCGTGTTCGTTCAGTCGGTGAGCTAATTCAAAACCAATACCGCGTAGGTCTCTCTCGCATGGAGCGCGTTGTGCGTGAGCGCATGACGACTCAGGACCAAGAGGCAATTACTCCTCAGACACTGATCAACATCCGACCGGTAGTTGCATCAATGAAGGAGTTCTTCGGATCTTCGCAGCTCAGCCAGTTCATGGACCAGACGAACCCACTTGCAGGGCTCACCCACAAGCGCCGTCTCTCGGCCCTTGGACCCGGTGGTCTTAGCCGTGAGCGTGCTGGTTTCGAGGTTCGAGACGTGCACCCCTCTCACTACGGACGTATGTGCCCGATCGAGACCCCAGAAGGACCAAACATTGGTCTTATCGGTTACCTCGCATCCTTTGCACGTATCAACCGTTTCGGATTCATCGAGACCCCTTACCGACCAGTTGTTAAGGGCATCGTCTCTGACGACGTCGTGTACCTCGCGGCCGACGACGAGGACAAGCACGTTATTGCTCAGGCAAATGCAAAGCTTGCTGACAACAACCGTTTCCTTGATGAGCGTGTTCTAGCTCGTAAGGGTCGCGGTGAGGTTGCGTTCGTTAGCCCAGCAGATCTCGACTACATGGACGTCTCGCCTAAGCAGATTGTCTCTGTTGCTACGGCTTTGATTCCGTTCCTTGAGCACGACGATGCAAACCGCGCACTCATGGGTGCCAACATGCAGCGTCAGGCAGTCCCGACTGTTCGCCCTGAGGCCCCTTACGTGGGTACCGGCGTTGAGGCTCGCGCTGCACACGATGCAGGCGAACTCTGCGTTGCCAAAGATGACGGAACTGTCTCTGAGGTAAATGGCGACACGATCACCATGACCTACAACTCTGGAACTAAGGAAGTCTTCGAACTTCGTAAGTTCAACCGCTCTAACCAGGGAACCTGCATCAACCAGAAGATCTTGGTTACAGAGGGCGATGTTGTTACAGCCGGAGCGATTCTTGCCGACGGACCCTCTACGCACGGTGGAGAACTTGCCCTAGGCAAGAACCTGCTCGTAGCGCTGATTCCGTGGAAGGGTCACAACTTCGAGGATGCAATCATCCTCAATGAGCGTCTCGTTCGCGATGACGTTCTCACCTCGATCCACATTGAGGAGCACGAGATTGATGCTCGCGACACCAAGCTTGGTGCCGAGGAGATCACTCGCGATATTCCTAACCTCTCAGAGGAGATCCTTAAAGATCTTGATGAGCGTGGAATCGTGCGCGTTGGTGCAGAGGTTGGCCCCGGTGATGTTCTAGTTGGCAAGGTCACACCTAAGGGTGAGACAGAGCTAACCCCAGAAGAGCGTCTCCTTCGTGCAATCTTCGGAGAGAAGGCACGCGAGGTTCGCGATACTTCCCTCAAGGTTCCACACGGTGAGACCGGAAAGGTCATCGATGTTCGCGTCTTCTCACGTGACAACGGAGACGAACTCGCACCTGGTGTAAATGCACTTGTGCGTGTCTATGTTGCACAGAAGCGTAAAATTAGCGAGGGCGACAAGCTCGCTGGGCGCCACGGAAACAAGGGAGTTATCTCCAAGATTCTCCCGCCCGAGGACATGCCCTACCTCGCCGATGGAACCCCTGTCGACATTGTTCTGAACCCGCTTGGTATTCCGAGCCGCATGAACGTTGGTCAGGCTCTCGAGGCTCACCTTGGTTATGTTGCGCGTCACGGTTGGGAAGGCGAGTCAAAGAAGCCAGCTGAGCCGCGCAAGACACGACCTGTCACAGAGCCGGCAATGTGGATTCAGACCCCTGTATTCGATGGTGCCCACTGGGACGAAGAGGATCAGGCCGGACCGCACGACACGATTCAGCAGTTGTTTGGAAAGATGCACTCAGACAACTCCAACATCGAGTCTGCAGACGACTCGCGTCTAGCCAACACAAACGGTAAGGCTCAGTTGTTCGACGGCCGCACAGGCGAGCCGTTCGACCAGGACATCACCGTTGGCTACATGTACATCCTGAAGCTCTCACATCTTGTCGATGACAAGATCCATGCTCGCTCGACAGGCCCGTACTCCATGATCACCCAGCAGCCGCTCGGTGGTAAGGCACAGTTCGGTGGTCAGCGATTTGGTGAGATGGAGGTCTGGGCACTTGAGGCCTACGGAGCGGCATACGCGCTCCAGGAGATTCTCACTATCAAATCCGACGATGTCTTGGGCCGCGTAAAGGTCTACGAGGCAATCGTGAAGGGCGAGAACATCCCGGAGCCCGGGATCCCCGAGTCCTTCAAGGTACTTATTAAAGAAATGCAGGCACTCTGCCTCAATGTGCGTGTTCTTGACGCAGATGGTGGAGAGGTCCAGATCAAGGAACTTGATGAGGACGCCTTTAGAACAACCGAGTCTCTCGGAATCGATCTATCTCGTAATGAGCGTGGATCAGATGAAGAGGATGAGGCACGCCGCAGAGAGCGTGAAGCAAACAAGTAACACCTTTTTTACCAAGTAACACCTGTCAACCCGCCCGACTAACTGCAACGACGGAGATTCACCAGTGCTCGACGTCAACGCCTCAGACAAGCTCTCTATCTCTCTCGCCACAGCGGACCAGATCCGCGCGTGGTCAGACGGTGAGGTAAAGAAGCCAGAGACGATCAACTACCGAACCCTCAAGCCTGAGAAGGACGGACTCTTCTGCGAGAAGATCTTCGGCCCGACCAAGGACTGGGAGTGCTACTGCGGCAAGTACAAGCGCGTCCGCTTTAAAGGCATCATCTGCGAGCGCTGTGGCGTAGAGGTCACTCGCTCGAAGATTCGTCGCGAGCGCATGGGCCACATTGAGCTGGCCGCGCCTGTTACCCACATCTGGTACTTCAAGGGTGTTCCGAGCCGTCTTGGTTACCTGCTCGACATTGCGCCGAAGCAGCTCGAGAAGGTCATCTACTTCGCATCGAACCTTGTTACATGGGTCGACACCGAGCGTCTTCACACCGATCGCCCAACCATCGAGGCAGAGTCCAAGGCCGAGATCGGCGACATGGAGAAGAAGCGCGACCTCGAGATTGAGGCACGTTTTCAACTACTTGAGACAGAGCTTGCTACCGCAGAGGCCGGTGGAGCCAAGAAGGCCGATACCGACAAGATCCGCAAACTCGCCGAGCGCGAGGTTGAGGAGATCCGCGAGCGTGCTCAGTTTGACCTCGACTTCGAGAAGACTGTCTTCGACACGATTAAGTCTCTGAAGGTCAAGCAGCTCATCGATGACGAGCGCGTATGGCGCGAGATCAGGTATCGAGTCGGCGAGTACTTCGCTGGCGGTATGGGTGCAGAGGCCGTTAAGGATCTCATCAGCCGTCTCGACCTCGAGTCTGAGGAGATTGAGCTCAAAGAACTTAGCCAGAGTGCAAAGGGACAGAAGAAGGCTCGCTCCATCAAGCGCCTTAAAGTTGTCTCCGCATTCAACCGTCGTGATGAGAATGGCAAGGTCGTTAACTCCCCGCTTGGGATGGTTCTCGACTGCGTCCCTGTTATCCCGCCGGACCTGCGCCCAATGGTGCAGCTCGATGGTGGACGCTTCGCGACCTCCGACCTAAACGACCTATACCGACGCGTTATTAACCGCAATAACCGTCTTAAGCGACTACTTGATCTTGGTGCGCCAGAGATCATCATCAACAACGAGAAGCGCATGCTTCAGGAGGCTGTCGATGCACTATTCGACAACGGCCGCCGTGGACGCCCGGTAACTGGCCCAGGTAACCGCCCCCTCAAGTCGCTCTCT
>WLHA01000259.1 GCA_009702955.1 Actinomycetota bacterium | reverse complement strand
GGGATTGCTCGCGGTGGCCTCGCTGCTGGAAGAGCCGCTAGAAGAGAGAACCGCCTGTTGCGGGAAAACCAAGGGCTCACATTTGCCCCAGGTATCCCCAGTGTCGCAGCTGAAGTAGTTGCTGCGTCTCCTGGCAACTTCGAGGACACAATCGCGATTAACCGTGGCACTAAAGATGGCGTATCGATCGGAATGCCGGTTGTATCGGGCGAGGGTGTAATTGGGCGTATTAGTGGTGTCGCGAGATCGCGATCAACAATCCGATTGATCACAGACCCCGACTCTGGCATTGGGGTGCGCTTCTCTCTTACAAATACTTTTGCAGTAGCGCAGGGCAGGTCTGGTTCAAACCTCATGCGTGTTGATTTTGTTGCACCCGATACAACGGTAAAGAAGGGCGAGCTAATTGTCACCTCTGGCCTTCAGAACGCTGCATATCCGTCTGGGCTACCGGTTGGAAAGGTCGCATCTATTGATCGGTCGGTAGCTAATCTCGACCAGACGATTTATGCGACTCCGCTCGTCGATCTGCGGCGTATCGAGTTTGTTCGAGTGCTGCTCTGGACTGGAACGGGGTCAGCAGGATGATCCGCATGATTCGTTTGGCGCTCCTACTTGTTGCTGTCGTGCTGCTACAGACTGCGGTATTTCCACACGCTCGGATATTTGGGGTGGCCCCAGAGATTGGGCTAGTTGCGACGGTCGCCGTTGCATTTATTGCCGGCCCAGCGGCTGGCTCGGTATTCGGCTTTGCTGCTGGATTCTCTCTCGATCTCTTTCTTCAGACGCCACTTGGAATGTCTTCCTTCGTCTGGACAATCGTTGGTTACGCCGTAGGCGTGCTCCAAGGTGCAGTGCTTCGCAGCGCGTGGTGGTTTGCATCAGCGCTGACATTTGTTGCCGGTCTTGTCGGAGGAACCCTCTTTATTCTCCTTGGGGCGATAGTTGGTCAGGGCCAGCTCTGGGGGTGGAGTAGCGCACGAACAGTGCTAATTGCAGCGTGCTACGACGCGCTTATTGCCCCGCTCGTCTTCCCAGTGGTGCGCTTTGCCCTAAGGGATGAGAGGCCGCGCCCCGCATCTCTCTCGAGTGGGCAAGGATGGTGAGTCCACTCGCCATGAATACGACACGCCGACGAACCCAATCTGCTCATGAAAACCATCTGCCCATGAAAACCATCTGCCCATGAACCAGACGAGACTGCGCCTCAGCATTATTGGGGTGGTTGTAATTGCCATTTTCTCGGCGATGTTTGCGCGCCTGTGGTACCTGCAGATTGCGCAGGGCTCAGAGTATGTGGCCCAGGCTGAGAGCAATAGTTACCGCACGCTTCAGGAGGCGCCTCTTCGCGGCCGCATCCTTGATGTCAAGGGCAAGGTTCTTGCGGATAGCCGTATAGCAAATGTCATCACCATCGATAGAGGGCTTGATATCGACCAACAGAAGATCGTCGTTGGTCGACTCTCGGAATTATTGGCAGTGCCGTCTAAGACCCTTGAATCCCGCCTCGCAGATCAACGCGTCTCTCCATACGCCCCTGTCCCCGTCGCAGTAGATGTACCGATTGAGGCACTGACATTTGTAAGCGAGCACTCTGACGATTTCCCTGGCGTCAATGCGGAGCCAATGGCGATTCGAAGATATCCAAATGGGTCGATCGCATCTCACCTCCTTGGCTACACAGGCGAGATCAACGCAGATGAACTCGCTGCACGCCCAAGCTCCGCCAAGTATGGACTCGGCGAGGATATTGGCAAAGAAGGGATTGAACTCACCTACGAGTCGACGCTTCGAGGAACCCCCGGTAAAGAAGAGTTCCAGGTTGATGCTGCTGGCAACGTGCTTAGAAGCGTGCGACGCGTCGCCCCCAAAGTTGGCCACGATGTCCAACTAACGATTGATTTAGATATTCAGCGCGTAGCCGAGGCTGCACTTGCCGATGCGATGGCTAGCGCTCGAACGCGCAGAGACATCACACGCACAGACAAGTTCATCAACCTAAAGGCGGGGGCTGGTTCGGTAGTGGTGATCGACGTAACTGACGGATCTGTTGTTGCGCTCGCCTCGAACCCAACCTATGACCCCAACGAATTCATCAACGGAATTCCTACCGTTCGCTGGAAAGCTCTAAACGACCCCGTAAATAACTACCCGCTTCTTGACCGAGCGATTGCAGGGCAATATGCGCCTGGATCTACTTTTAAGCTTGTTACCGCAGTCGCGGGACTTCGCTCCGGGATGATCACCCCTAACTCAACCGTCGAGGACACAGGTAAGTACAAAATCTCTGAGCAGACCTTTACGAACTCAAACTCTGAGCCATTCGGGAGGATAAGTCTCCAGCGCGCGATAACCGTCTCTAGTGATGTTTACTTCTACACAATTGGTGGTTCTCTCTGGTCTAAGCAGCGACGTAAGGAGAGCGGGGGAGACGTTATTCAAGAGACTGCTCGCCTATACGGCTTCGGGCGCGCAACAGGCATTGCTCTGCCGAACGAAGCAGCCGGGCGTGTCCCCGACTCCGCATGGAAGCAGCGCATACACGATGCACGGCCCGATGCGTTTCCATACCCAGATTGGCTACCTGGTGACAATGTTCAGTTGGCCGTTGGGCAGGGCGACTCGCTCGCGACCCCGCTGCAGATTGCTATGGCGTATCAAGCCTTCGCCTCCGGAG
Source organism: Actinomycetota bacterium (assembly GCA_009702955.1). Taxonomy (GTDB): domain Bacteria; phylum Actinomycetota; class Acidimicrobiia; order IMCC26256; family IMCC26256; genus IMCC26256. The sequence continues at coordinate 948 of WLHA01000259.1, read as the reverse complement.
GCCGACTCTCAACTCCGCGTCTCGTCTCGCGTGTTCTTGATGCCAAGGGGCGCTTAACTCGAGAGAATCCTGCCGTCGATGCTGGAAGGGTGCCGGTCCCAGCGCGCGACACAATGCTTGCTGGTTTCGGTGGAGTAGTGGGATCAAGCACTGGTACAGCGTTTGGAGCCTTTGCTCCATATCCGCAGACGCCTCCGGCGGTAGGCGGCAAGACTGGAACAGCTCAGGTTGCTGGGAGGCAGAACACCTCGCTCTTTGTAGGGTTTACGCCCATTCAGAACCCGCGTTACGTGGTCTCAGTCGTGGTGGAGGAGGGCGGATACGGCGCCGAGACAGCCGCCCCAATTGCTCGCGCTATTTTTGAGGCCTTGAATGGATTGCCAGTTGGCCCCGTAGCGTCGCTCGCATATGTAGGTGGTAACTAATGGCGGCGATCGCTCCAGTCTCCACGGTGATGAGCAACCGTAGGGCTCGAATCCAGTCGTCCCCATTTCGACACCTTGATCCGTTTCTGATTGTTCCGGTTCTAATCATGAATGTCTTGAGCCTGGTGATGATCTACTCATCAACTAAAGGCAAGGCAACGCTGCGTGGAGAGGCCGCGTTTGGCGATCCGTTCTATTACGTCAAGCGCCAGGCGCTCTTTGTAATCCTTGGGCTCATAATCATGGCTGTAACGATCCTCATCGATTATCGCCGCTTGCGAGAGTGGGCACTCGGTATTTACATGCTCACCGTCGCGATGCTTGCATTCGTGCTCACTCCGTTGGGCTCGAGCGTAAATGGGAGCCAGGCGCGTTTCGCTTTAGGCCCGTTTGCGATCCAGCCATCCGAGTTCGCAAAGTTCTCAGTAATTCTGATGGCGGCTGCCTACGCTGCAGTGCACCGTGGAGACATGGATGTACGACGCGTGCTTGTAGTGCTTGGGATCGCAGCGATTCCTCTAGG
>WLHA01000258.1 GCA_009702955.1 Actinomycetota bacterium | reverse complement strand
GGTTATGTAGCTGCATTCCCAATTCCTGAGGTACTACGCGGTATCAACGCATTTACACTCGGCGCACAGTCAGTAAACCCAGCTGCAACTGTTCAGGTTGTCTGGACTTCAACTTGGTTTGGTCCTGACAAAGAGAAGCAGGCTGCAGAGTCGCTTCGTGATGCCGGTGCTGATGTTCTATCCATGCATCAAGACTCTCCTGCAACCGGTCAGGTCGCTGAGGCCGCAGGGCTCAAGTGGGTTGGCTACAACGACAACCTCGAGCGCTTCGCTCCGAATGCTTGGCTAACAGGGGCAGTATGGGACTGGGGCCCGTACTACGTCGCCACAGCGCAGTCTGTTATTGACGGTAAGTGGAAAGCAGCGCAGTACTACGGAACGATTGCAGATGGACTTGTTGGTCTTGCACCGTTCGGTACCTCTGTCACTGCAGAGACACAGGCACAGATCTTGGCTAAAGAAGCAGAGATCAAGGCAGGGACATTCAAGCCATTTACTGGCCCAATTCAGGACCAGGCTGGCAAAGTGATTGTCCCAGCAGGCGAGACGGCCTCTCTCGGAGATCTACTCGGCACCGATTACTTGGTGAAGGGTGTCATCGGCGAGATTCCAAAGGGTTAAGGAGTTGGGCGCGGAGACCGCGTCCTTTGGGGGGCGCCCGGGAGAAATCCCAGGCGTCCCCCCTGCTCTTTCTGCGCGTAAAATCGTTAAACGATTTCCAGGTGTGCTGGCAAACGATCATGTAGACGTCGACCTTCGCAGGGGCGAAGTACACGCCTTGCTCGGAGAGAACGGTGCAGGGAAGAGCACGCTCGCCGCGGTGCTATGCGGCCTATATGTGCCCGAGGAGGGCGAGCTACTCCTCGATGGCGTAAGCACGGTGCTCCATAGTCCCCGCGATGGTTTAGCTCGCGGAATCGGAATGGTCCACCAACATTTCCGCTTGATCGACCGCTTTACTGTTGCAGAGAACATCGTCTTAGGCGATCGCTCGCAGCCTTTGGTGCTGCGCAAAGAGAATATCGATAGGGCTGTTGCAGAGATCGCAGAGCGATACGGACTCCCGATTGATCCGGCAGCTCATGTCGGTGACCTCTCTGTTGGTCAGCGGCAAAGAGTAGAGATCGTTAAGACTCTCTACCAAGGTGCAGAGATCCTGCTGCTCGACGAGCCAACCTCGGTGCTGACTCCTCAAGAAGCAGAGGCTCTCTTTGCGACTGTGCGCAGCATGACAGCAGACGGAAAGTCAGTTGTCTTCATCAGCCACAAACTTGGTGAGGTCTTAGACATAGCCGATCGTGTAACGGTGATGCGCGACGGGCGAGTAACTGGCGATGTCGATACGAAATCAACAACCCGTGAGGAATTAGCACGGATGATGGTGGGGCGCGATGTCGACCTCTCTCCGAGGCGGGCGGATGCTCCATCGGGGGCAACACGCCTGCAGGTGAGTGGGGTCTCCCTCGTTGGCGCACGTGGCCCAGTTGTACAGGATGTTTCATTCGAGGTGCGCGCCGGAGAGATTCTTGGGATCGCTGGTGTATCTGGGAATGGCCAGCGAGAACTTGCTGAGATCATCGCGGGGGTTGAGCGGCTAAGTAGTGGCGAGGTAGTTGTTGACGGCGTTGATGTAACAGGAAAAGGTCCAAGAGCGGCTCGAGCTGCTGGGCTTGCATACGTGCCAGAGGATCGTCTCGGCACTGGGCTTGCACCCGGGCTCTCTATTGCTGAGAACATCATGCTCACTAGGCCGCGCGGATTTTTTCTGAAGCGCAGCGCTGCCAAGGCAGAGGCTCAAGAGATCATCGCCAAATTTGAGGTCAAGACAACTGGACCCGGTGCAGTTACTGCCGGCCTCTCCGGTGGCAACGCGCAGAAAATTCTTCTGGGGCGCGAACTAGGAAGCACGGACGGCGCGCACTCAGCCCAGGTACTCCTTGCAGCCTCCCCAACTCGCGGCCTCGATGTTGGAGCGATTGAGACTGTCTGGGCACTCCTGCACTCTGCGCGTTCTAAGGGTGCAGCCGTGCTCTTGATTAGCGAAGACCTTGAAGAGGTATTGGCTATCTCGGATCGGGTACTCGTCATCTTCGATGGCCGCATTGTCTATGAAACACCAGGCTTAGGTGCGTCGAGGGAGAGAATCGGATTGGCCATGGCGGGGGTAGCGCCATGATGCTCGGGAAGTTCGAGCTCCGGCTTGAGCAGCGAACCGATGTGCGCAGATCCTCAGCAATAATCGTGCCGGCTGTTGCGATTCTCGGCGCATTAATTATCGCTGGGATCTTTCTCATGATCACTGGCCACCCAGCGTTGAGCGTTTATCAGGAATTAGCCACGACGGGGTATGGCAACTGGTACGGAATTACCGACACCTTGTCTGTTGCAACTCCGCTGATCTTTACTGGCCTTGCTGCGGCCTTTGCCTTTCGAATGAACCTCTACAACATTGGTGGCGAGGGCCAGCTATACGCAGGAGCGATCGGCGCTTCATGGGCAGGGCTTGCCATCGCCCCGCATGTGAGCGGACCAATTGCAGTTATCGCAGTGCTGTTGGCAGGGATGCTCGGCGGTGCGTTCTGGATCTTGATTCCAGCACTCGCACGAGCGTTATTCAAGGCCTCAGAGATCGTGACAACCCTGCTCTTCAACTACGTAGCGTTATTTCTTATGCAGTATTTGATCCTCGGTTCGGCGTCATTCTGGCGTGACCCCAACTCCAAGAACTTTCCTCAGGGGCTAGAGATTGCTAAGTCTGCGCATTTTCCAGTGCTGCATTTTCCGAACGACATGTTTGGAATCGATTTTCCCGCTGGCCCGACGCGCGTCAATCTGGCACTAGTTGTTGCGATACTTGCCATTGGTGTTGTGTGGTTCGTAATTCACCGAACTGGTTTTGGGTTCGACATGCGCGTAGTTGGGGACTCTGAGAAGGCAGCGCGTTACTCGGGCATACCCATTAAGAGGACAGTGATTGTTGTGCTACTTATCTCAGGCGGGCTGGCTGGTCTGGCTGGAGCAGGCGAGGTTGGGGGTAGGGCCTATGCGTTAGACCCAAGCGGTCTTGTGCTGGGACTTGGGTATACCGGAATTGTTGTTGCCGCACTTGCGCGCTACAACCCGTTCTCAGTCGGTCTGGTGGCTTTCCTCTTAGCCGGTCTGCGCACAGGGGCAGAGGGACTACAGGGCGGTACGGGTGCAATGCGCGTCCCGGTATCTATTGCATTCATGCTTGAGGGTGCAATCTTGATTGCAGCTCTCGGTGGTGAAGTCTTTAGGCGCAACCGAGTTGTGTTCCGAAGAATTGGCGAGGCCCCACGATGATGGAGAGTCTCATCCCATCGTTAGCTAGTGGCGGCATCAATGCAAACGTCTGGGTTATTGCATTGGCAGGTGCAATTTCATTCGGGGTTCCACTCACCCTTGCAGCACTCGGGGAGATACTTGCAGAGCGCTCAGGTGTATTGAACTTAGGCGTAGAGGGCATGATGCTCGTTGGGGCAGTGACGGCGTTCTTAGTAGCTGACGCGACACATAGTCCTTGGTTGTCGATCCTGGGAGCCATTGCTGCTGGTGGAGCCTTGGCTGCAGTCCATGCATTCCTCTGCATATCGCTTCGAGCGAATCAAATAGT
>WLHA01000257.1 GCA_009702955.1 Actinomycetota bacterium | reverse complement strand
ACGATAAGGACATGTACGCCGGTTCCGATCAACGAATCCCCAAGTCCCTGGCAGAACGCGTCAAGCCCTGCTTTGCTCGCACCGTAAACAAAATTGGATCTGCGAGAGCGCTCCCCTGCGACTGACGATAGGACCACAATTGAGCCGTGGCCCTGCGCCTTCAGCTTCTCGGTAGAGCCGATGAGAAGCGAGACCGCGCCGGTAAAATTAGAGTCAATGATTCGGAGTGCTTCGTTGGAGTCGTGCTCCGCGACATCTTGATCGCCTAGTACTCCGAATGCGAAGAGCACTAAATCGATATCCCCGACTGTGCTCCAGCACTCGTCAATAAAACTCTGGTGAGAGTCGCGATTAAGCGCATCAAACTGCATGACCTCAACTCGTGTTGCTCCGAGTCTGCGCAGCTCGTTTGCTCCACTCTGGAGCGCCTCCGTGTCGCGTCCTGCGAGAATGACTATGCGTGTGCGATCCGCTACAAGTCTCCTTGCGGTTGCGAGGCCAATCTCGGATCCACCTCCGAGTACAAGGACAGTCTGCACGCCCCCTAGTGAATCCTTCATCTAAAGCCTTTCGATCTGGCCGACCGCGGTCGGGTTTAGAGCCCTAAGCGCCGGGCAAGGTCGGATTGAATAACCCCGTCTGGGTTCATAAGTGCGACTGTCTCTCGCCATTCGTTGAGGCGAGGGTACATCCCCTCGAGGTGGCCTCTCCGAACTCGTCCATCCTTCGCGAGATATACGCCTCCGCCATTATCAAGGACTAAATCATCTAGCCCATCTAGGAGTCCCGAGAGGCCTGGGTCTCCCACTGGGATATCTAGAGCGAGGGTCCAGCCAGGCTGAGGGAATGAGAGCGGTCCGGGGTTAGCCGGTCCAAAACGTTTGAGAACTGCAAGGAACGACGGTGCGCCAGAGAGGCTAAGTCGTTCAACGGCAGTCTGAACTGCTCGTTCAGCTCCGAAAGGTACACAGAACTGGTACTGAACGAATCCTCTTGACCCATAAAGTCGATTCCAGTCGGTTACTAGATCAAGAGGGTGAAAGAACTGTCCGATGGATTGAATAGCGCCTTCGTGGCCACTCCTTGTCTTTCTAAACCAGAGCTCATTAAAGGCGCGTACCGTCCAGCGGTTCACAAGCCCTGATGGGAAAATTGGAGGCGCTGTAACCACTGCATGGGATGAGAAAGCAAGAGGATTTCCACGCTTATTAGCCGGAAGGTCCGATAGCAGAGCGTGCTCGCCGCGATCAAGGATTCCTCGCCCCATTGATTTACCTGTTGCGAGGCAGTCAATCCACGCAACGGAGTATCGGTACTCATCGTCGCGATCAGACATTCGGGCCATGAGGTCGTCGAGGTTGCTAGCTCGCTCTGTGTCTACGCGCATCGACGAAGTCTCAACAGGAATAAGCCGAAATGTTGCCTCAGTGATGATTCCGGTAAGCCCCATCCCGCCGGTAGTTGCCCAGAATTCTCGAGGGGTCTCGGTGGGGGAGAGATGTCGTGTTGTGCCGGTTCCATCAATGAGCGTCATTGAGAGGACGTGGTTACCGAAGGTGCCGTCAGCGTGGTGGTTCTTCCCGTGGATATCAGACGCAATTGCACCACCGACGGTTACCGATCTAGTGCCTGGTGTTACTGGAACGAACCAGCCCGCAGGTAGGAGCCAGCGCATCAGGTCTTCGAGACTTGTACCCGCTGCAACAGTGACGACGCCGCTATCTTCATCGAGGTTGCGCACCCCGCTTAGAGCGGTAGCGTCTAAGACAATTCCCCCAGAGTTTAGGGCTGCATCTCCGTAGGCCCGTCCGAGGCCTCGAGCAATTACTCCGCGCTCTGGTTTTTGTCTAACAATCTCGGCGACGTCTATATCGGAGAGCGGATGAACAACCTCTGCGCGAGTTGCGCCAGTGCCACCCCAACCTGCGAGCAGAGAGTCAGCTCCACGCTTTAAATTAGCCACCTAGAAGCACTCCGATGCCGATTGTCGCAGCCCAGATTACTCCGAATCCTTGGAGAGCTCTGTCGTGGAGAATGACCTCTTCGGGCGCTCCCGCCTTACCTAAGTCGACGATAAATGCATAGCGGAGCAGCACAAGCACAAACGGAATAATTGAGATTTCGTACCAGGGAAAACCGCCGTTCTCGCCGACTTTCTCAAAAGCCCAGAGCGCATATGCAACCAACGTAACAGCGGTCGAGACCGAGCGAACATAAGCAAGATACGAAGCGGTATAAACACCGAGTGTGCTGCGAACGGCCCCACTATCGTCGCCTAGTTCAACCATCTCGGAGTACCGCTTACCGGCGACTACAAACAGAGAGCCAAACGAAGCAACGATGAAGAACCAGACCGAGATCGGTACATCGACTGCTACAGCTCCTGCAACGGTTCGAAGTACAAAGCCTGCGGCAACCATTGCAAGGTCTAGTACAGCGACACTCTTACCCCACAAGGAATATGAAGTTGTGAGGAGCACATATGCGGCCACGACAACCGGGAGTCTCCAACCTGTGAGGCCTCCAAAGGCAACACCTCCTATTAGCAGGAGTGCTCCGGCGATCCTCGCTGGCGTGACGCCGATCTCGCCTGCAGCAATCGGACGCCTGCGCTTGGTTGGGTGCAGGCGGTCTGACTCCACGTCGGAGGCATCATTTAGTAGGTAGGTTCCGGAGGCGGCGAGGCAGAAGGCGAGAAACGCGATTACTGCCTCTAAGAGATCTTTACGATTAGCGAGCACGCCTGCTGCGGCAGGGGCTGCAAAGACAAGGAGATTCTTTATCCACTGCTTTGGGCGCACAGCCCGAAGCCAAGCCGATGCCTTAGACCTCTCTGGTCTGCCGTTACTTAAGGGAGCATTCTGATTGATGGCACGCTTGGTGTCGTCTTTATCGGCAATGGCCATGTGCTTGAGAATCCCCTGACAAGCGAATAGAGCCTGCGAATCGTACCGTGGATTGGCGTTGTCTTAGCCCACCTGCGTGTGTGCGGCAGGCTGGTACTCGATTGAGCTCTTTATCCTTGGCTCCGCTACTCCGGAAAGCGGAGAACGTGTTCTACAGTCTGACCTATGGATTTTAACTTTGCAGACATGCTCGAGGCCGTGGTTGACGTAGTTCCCGAGAGGACTGCGCTCATTTTTGAGGAGACGCGCCTCAACTTTGCGGAGCTAGAGGCTCGCTCTAACCAGATGGCCCATCACTTCCAGGAAGCTGGCATCAAGTACGGAGAGCACGTAGGTATCTACGCATATAACGGTGTCGAGTGGGTTGAGTCAATGGCAGCGCTCTACAAAATGCGAGCTGTTCCTGTGAACATCAACTTCCGGTATGTAGAGAATGAGCTTCGTTACCTGTTTGACAATGCAGACCTAAAAGCGCTCGTCGTGCAGCGTGAATTTGTTCCTCGTGTAGCTGCAATTATTAATGAGCTTCCACTCTTGAAGCACATAGTTATTGCTGAAGACGGCAGCGGTGCAGCGATTGATGGCCTTGAGGGTCTTGACGACGTCGTCGTTGTTGACTATCAGGCTGCAAGAGATGCGCAGTCGCCTGTGCGCGATTTTGGCGCTCGCAGCGGTGACGACATACACATGATCTACACCGGTGGCACAACGGGAATGCCTAAGGGTGTCATGT
>WLHA01000256.1 GCA_009702955.1 Actinomycetota bacterium | reverse complement strand
GTTTGAATCAAGCTCCGGCTGCGCTCTCCCCCGGCTCGTCTGTCTCGTCGCTCTCGAGAATCTCAAGGGTCTCAAGAACCTCTAGAACCTCGGCGACCTCCTCGATCGCTGCTAGCTCTTCGAGGGCCTCGATAGCCACCTCAGCGGCGACAATCTCCTCGAAAATCTCTACCGCTGCGATTGCTTCGATCTCAGCGATCTCCTCTGGAGTTGCCCCAACCTCAGCGATTGCGACGGCCTCCATGATGTCCGAGATAGCAGCTACGGCGTCCTCTGCAACCTTGTCCTCAATTGCCTCGAATACCTCTTCGACGGCCTCGATGACTTCCTCAATCGCAGTCTCGATTACTTCGGCTGCAACCGCTTGATCCTTCGCACTTGAGGCATGGGTCCAGGAGAGATCCGGGGCCGCTTGCTCCTCATGCGCAGTGGTCAAGTACTCGAGAAGACCCTCTGTGTCTGATGAGTAATAAGGCATTGGCTCATAGAAGGGAGCCTCGGTAGCAATCTCGCGGTAGACGGGCATGCCCGTACCAGCCGGGATGAGCTTCCCGATGATGACATTCTCCTTGAGGCCCTCGAGTCCGTCTTCACGACCCTCGATAGCAGCCTCAGTAAGCACTCGGGTTGTCTCCTGGAAGGAGGCAGCCGATAGCCATGAGTCCGTGGCGAGAGATGCCTTCGTGATTCCCATCAACTCTGGGCGACCCTCAGCGGGGCGCTTTCCGTCATCAACGAGTGCCTTGTTGGTCTCGGCATACTTGCGAGAGTCGACCTTGGAGCCCGGAAGGAACTCCGTGTCTCCAGGCTCAAGCACGGTTACACGACGAAGCATCTGACGAACGATTACCTCTACGTGCTTGTCGTGGATTGATACACCCTGCTCGCGGTACACGTTCTGTACCTGGTCAACGAGGTACTGCTGAGTAGCGCGAATTCCAAGAATGTCGAGAATACGCTTTGGATCACGTGGCGTTGAGGCCTCGCCGACAAGTGCATCTCCGGCAGTTACCTCTGAACCATTAGCAACCTGAAGGCGAGCACGGCGTGATACCGGGTACTCGTCCTCGGTTCCATCATCTGCGATAACAGTGATGACCAACTCGCCCTTCTCGTTCTCTCCGAGACGAACAACACCAGTCGTTGCGGTCAAGACAGCAGCACCCTTAGGTGTACGTGCCTCGAACAACTCGACGACGCGTGGCAGACCGTGAGTGATGTCCTCTCCAGCTACACCACCAGTGTGGAAGGTACGCATGGTGAGCTGTGTTCCAGGCTCACCAATTGACTGAGCAGCGATGATGCCTACTGCCTCGCCAAGCTCGACCATCTTTCCAGTGGCGAGCATCGTTCCGTAGCAGGTGCTGCAGATTCCACGAGTTGAGTCACAGGTAAGTGCAGAGCGAACACGAATACGCTTCACAGCGGAGTCGTCGCGCAGTACATCGGTTAGTTCCTCAGTGATCTCAGTGTTGCGCGGAAGCACAGTTCCATCGGCCAACTTAAGGTCCTCGGCGAGGCAGCGGCTGCGAATAGTGGTACGCAGTGTGCGCTGGGACTCTGGCCCAACATCCTCAATCCAGATTCCACGAGTTGAACCACAGTCAATGTCACGCACGATTAGTTCCTGCGAAACGTCAACGAGTCGACGTGTCAGGTAACCAGAGTCAGCGGTACGAAGTGCAGTATCGGCAAGACCCTTGCGAGCACCGTGAGTTGAGATGAAGTACTCAAGGACCGAGAGGCCCTCACGGAAGTTGCTCTTGATGGGTCGAGGAATGATCTCACCACGAGGGTTCGCCACTAGACCACGCATACCTGCGATCTGACGAACCTGCATGACGTTTCCACGAGCGCCGGATCCAATCATCATCTCGATTGGGTTGAAGATGTCACCCTGCTGAAGCTCGCGCATCACCTTTGTTACATCCTCGGTTGCGCTGGTCCAGATCTCGATCTCACGCTGACGACGCTCTTCGTCGGTCAGGATGCCCTGCTCATACTGCTGCTCAACCTTTGCGGCCTTGACCTCATTCTCGTTAAGCAGTTTTGCCTTCTCAGGCGGGGTACGAACATCGGCGATCGAGATGGTGAGCCCAGCACGAGTTGCGTAGTCGAATCCAAGGTCTTTCAGGTTGTCGAGTGAACGAGCAACCTCAGCCTTATCAAACTGCGCAACCAAGTTACTGACAACATCGGATACATCGCCCTTACGGAACGCTGTGTCGTTGTTTCCAAACGGGAAGGCCATCGCTGCTGGGAGTGCCTCAGCAAAGCGAAGGCGTCCAAGAGATGTCTCAACGAGCACTCGGTCATCCGATGCGCGACGTACGACAGGGTTATCAGCTGCGGCTGGATCAGTAATCCACTCGCCCTTAGCTTCATCCCAGTTCTCGCGTGCCTTGAACTGCTCCTCAGGGAACCTATCGCCAGAGACGCGAATGCGTAACGGACGGTGAAGGTTTACGCCTGGAGCACCGTTAGCGGAACGCGTGTCGTATGCCATAGTCGCTTCGTTAAGAGATGCGAATACTTCGCGCTCTTCATCGGCGAGGTCTGAGAACTTACGGATCACACCGTTGTCATCGGTCTCTAGAACCGTCAGGTAGTAGGCACCGATAATCATGTCCTGGCTAGGAACCGCAATCGGGCTTCCATGTGCAGGTGAGAGCACGTTGTGTGCGCTCAGCATGAGGATACGGGCCTCGGCCTGAGCCTCGGCGCTAAGGGGAAGGTGGACAGCCATCTGGTCACCATCGAAGTCAGCGTTGAACGCCGAGCAGACGAGTGGGTGGATCTGAATGGCCTTACCCTCGATGAGAACAGGCTCGAAGGCCTGGATACCAAGGCGGTGAAGAGTTGGGGCGCGGTTTAGGAACACTGGGTGCTCCATGATCACGTCCTCGAGCACATCCCACACCTGCGGGCGTGCACGCTCAACCATGCGCTTTGCAGACTTGATGTTCTGCGCGTACTCAAGGTCTACAAGCTTCTTCATAACGAAAGGCTTGAAGAGCTCTAGTGCCATCTGCTTTGGAAGTCCGCACTGGCGGAGTTTGAGCTGAGGACCGGCAACAATTACGGAGCGACCTGAGTAGTCAACGCGCTTGCCGAGAAGGTTCTGACGGAATCTTCCCTGCTTGCCCTTCAACATGTCAGAGAGCGACTTGAGGGGGCGGTTACCTGGGCCAGTTACCGGGCGTCCACGGCGGCCGTTGTCGAATAGTGCATCGACAGCCTCCTGCAGCATGCGCTTTTCGTTGTTGATGATGATCTCTGGCGCACCAAGATCAAGTAGTCGCTTAAGACGGTTATTACGGTTAATAACGCGTCGGTAAAGGTCGTTTAGGTCGGAGGTAGCGAAGCGTCCACCATCGAGCTGCACCATTGGGCGCAGGTCCGGCGGGATAACAGGGACGCAGTCAAGAACCATGCCGAGCGGCGAGTTAACGACCTTGCCGTTCTCATCACGACGGTTGAACGCGGAGACAACTTTAAGGCGCTTGATCGAGCGAGCCTTCTTCTGTCCCTTCGCGCTCTGACTTTGTTCTTTAAGATCTTTCTCCTCAGACTCGAGGTCGAGACGGCTGATGAGATCCTTAACGGCCTCTGCACCCATACCGCCAGCGAAGTACTCGCC
>WLHA01000255.1 GCA_009702955.1 Actinomycetota bacterium | reverse complement strand
CGAACTCGCTCGGCGATCTCCACCAATTCGCGAGCGCCGGCAGCATCAACGCAATCAACCTCGAGGGAGGAGATGAAGGTCTGGAGTTCTGTGGTGATGTGATTCAATCGGTCGAACATATGTTCGACTATAAAACAGGGGTGTGACATTTAAGAATCTCTCCTCGGAATCGCCAGGAATTTGGATTCACCGTGCCGAGGCATAGGCATTCGGCCTAGCGTCACGGCGTGGACCTTGACTTAATCATTCGCGGCGGCCTAGTAGTCGACGGCACTGGTAACGAGCCCGTGCGTCAAGACGTCGGAGTCTCCGGCGATCGCATTGTGGAGATCGGCAAGATTGAGGCGAAGGCAAAGCGCGTCATCGATGCAACCGATCGAATTGTTACGCCAGGGTTTGTGGATCTTCATACACATCTCGATGCACAGATCTCCTGGGATCCAATGCTCACCTCGTCGTGCTGGCATGGAGTCACAAGTGTTGTGATGGGTAACTGCGGTGTGACGTTCGCTCCGGTGCGCCCGCATGACCGTGCATACCTCGCAGAGATGATGGAGTCTGTCGAGGATATTCCCGCGCGCAGCATCATGGAGGGGCTCCCCTGGAGCTGGGAGACATACGGCGAGTATCTAGATGCACTCGATTTGATGCCGAAGGGAATCAACGTCGGCGGAATGGTCGGTCATTGTGCGCTGCGCTACTACGCAATGGGGGAGCGCTCGCTGAGCCTCGAGCCAGGTGAGGTGCCGAGCGAAACAGACTTAGCGCTTATGTGCGCTCTTGTAGATGAAGCTATGGCTGCCGGCGCTCTCGGCGTATCGACATCTCGCACGCTTAGGCATCGCGTTCCAGATGGAAGGTTCGTGCCCGGCACTTGGGCTGAGGCAGAGGAGTTACTCGCGTTTGCCTCCGTTCTATCGAAGCGTGGCCGCGGGGTCTTTGAGGTATCTCCACGTTTCGATGGCGATGGGCCATCAGAGCCGCGCGTTGAGTCTGAGCTCGCGTGGATGGCTCAGGTAGCGCGCCAGAGTGGCAGACCCGTTACCTTCAACCTCTCACAGACCGATGCGCAGGGTGATCATTGGCGACTAGCCCTTGACCTTGCGCGGCGCTCTAGTGGATTAGTGCGACCACAGACAACCTCTAAGAGTGTCGGGGTGTTGTTCGCTCTCGCTTCGCATACTCCTTTTGATCGGTATCCGTCGTGGGCAGCGCTTGATGGGCTTCCCCTCGCCGAGCGACTCGCGCGTTTAGCGGATCCATCAATTAGGCGAAGTCTCATTGACGAGCCCGGGGCAGATGGGCGAGGCGCGTTTGACCAGTTCTTTGTTGTGCGCCACCCTGTTCGTTACGACAACAATCCAGATGCATCTCTGGGTTCGATAGCGCGTGCTCGTGGGGTCTCTCCGGCAGAGGCGTTCATTGACTTAAATCTCGAGACTCGCGGCGAGATGGTGCTCGCATGGCCGTTACTTAATCAGCGCCTCGATGCGATTGCAGAGATGCTTACCGATCCGGTGGTGGTATTAGGTCTTGCAGATGCAGGTGCTCACGTTGGGCAGGTTATGGATGCAAGTCAACCGAGTTACTTCTTGAGCTACTGGATACGCGAGCGCGGATTGATGTCTATCGAGGAGGCTGTTCGCCGACTTACCTCAGATACAGCCAATTTCATGGGTATTCCAGAGCGCGGCACTCTCACTGAGGGATCGTTTGCAGATATCAACATCATAAATTTTGACGAGTTATCGCTCGAGACTCCGGAGTTCGCACACGACTTCCCAAATGGAGCTGGGCGCTGGACGCAGCGCGGTAATGGTTACGATGCAACGATCGTAAACGGTGAGGTTGTCCTAGAGCATGGTGAGCATGTAGGTGGATTTGCCGGACGAGTATTGCGTAGTGGTCCAGACGTTCGCTCCGGAGCTATGTGACAAATAGGTAACTAGAGCGAGAGCGCCAGGCGTAGCGGTACGCAGCGCTTGTGTAGTCCGTAGTTTTATAGCGCGCAGATATGTAAAGAATCACTTCAAATATCGAATCACCCAAGGGGATAGATCAAGATGGCGATAGAGCAGAATCCAGGTCCAAACCAGATGACGCCAGCCGATGAGGCGCGTCACCCCGCAGGGCCAGAGGAACTTTGGGGCGAGTCTTGGTACATGGACTTCGCTGCGATGGATGCTTCATATGGTGGCTATGTGCGCCTAGGCCTCTACCCAAATCTTGATCGCACATGGCTCTGGGTGCACCTCACTGGTGAGGATCGCCCGCTTGTGTTGATCCGCGATCACGACCTTCTCTGCCCCGATGGTGAGGCGGGTCTATCTCCTAGCCATGCAGGCCAGCCCAACGCAGCGAGCGCATCGATCAAGGTAGAGGAAGAGTTCAAACGTTTTAGAGTGCAGGCGCAGGGCCCAGGGGTTCGCCTCGCTGACCCAGCTGATGCATTTCATGGCGAAGAGGGAGAGGCTGTATCGGTTGCAGTCGATCTCACGTGGGAGAGCCGCGGACCGGTGTTCCCATATGCAATGACAACTCGTTATGAAATCACATGCCATATCACCGGCACCATCACGATTGATGGAGAGGTGACAGTAGTGGATTGCCCAGGACAGCGCGATCACTCATGGGGCGTGCGCGATTGGTGGCAGTTCCCTTGGAACTGGACTGCTGGACACTTCGATGACGGAACCTCAATGCATGCAGCGCGATCGATTATTCCTAATCTCGAGTTGTTTGCAACCGGCTACACGATCTCGCCGGAGGGCGAGTTTCGCGAGGCGCAGGCCGAGGAGATTGTTGTCGCCGATGTAGTGCTTGACGACGAGACTCTTCCGATCTCGTCTCGGCAGCGAATCGGAGATGTTGAGTTCACATCAACCCCTGTCGGCCATGCACCAGTTCTTCTGATCGCCCCCGATGGACGCGTCGCGCGTTTCCCACGCGCGATGTGTCGTTATGAGACCGCCGACGGGCGCAAGGGAACCGGTTGGACCGAGTACAACTGGCCTGAGGGCTGGCCTGGCTACCTGTACCGCTAAACGACCCCAATGGAGTGCCCGCTTTGGGGGGCATTCGCGCCCTAACCTTACAAAATCCCTTTAAACGCAAGGGTTTGCTAAATCCGACTTGCGGGGTCGGGTATTGGGGTTTACCCTTGAGATATGTCCGCAACTACCTCCACGGCACCCACAGCCTCCACTTCTTCAGGGTCGATTCTCGCTCCAGTTAAGGCCCGGGGTCGCGTTCGAACACTCTTTACCTTCCCGAACCCTGTGAACGAGGTATCAGCTCGGCTCGTGGCGACCGGTGTAGTGATCATGTCAGTCGCACTCTTGGCCACACATGCTTGGTGGATTCTTATTCCGCTCTCCTTCGGTTTTGTTGCACGCGTTGCGAGCGGTCCACGCTTTAGTCCGCTTGGGATCTTTGTTACGAAGTTCCTTGTTAATCGACTTCCCTTTGAAGAGCGCATGGTCGCTGGCCCGCCCAAGCGATTCGCTCAGAGCATCGGTGCAACCTTTAGCCTCACCGCACTTATTCTTCACTTTGGTTTCGCCGCTGATGGTGCAGCGCTTCTCGTTATCGCGCTGCTTACTATCGCTGCATCACTCGAGGCCTTCGCTGGATTCTGCCTTGGGTGTTGG
>WLHA01000254.1 GCA_009702955.1 Actinomycetota bacterium | reverse complement strand
CTCTCGGAATGTAATTCTTCGCTCTGTAACGCCGTCGCTGAATACCAGATAGTCGCCGTCGCCATGCCCAACGGAGTTCGCAACTACATCTCGAAGCGAGGTGAGGCGATTAGCCATAGCGAGCATCGACTCACCTAGAACCTCAACACTCTCGAGTGCAAAAATGCCGCCCGGTTTGAGCAGGTCCGCCTCAATCGTGGCGAGACTCTCTGGAACCCCTACCTGAGCCACTTAACTTTCCCTTCGGATGATCGACATGAACTTCGGTAACCCCACGAGCTCAATGAACATCTCCGTGGTTGCAGAACAAGAGCCAATATACAAACTAGGTAATGAGTTTGTCAGCGAGTGCTCACTGTCTCGGTATCCCGACCTGAACGCAGAATTGCACCAGGGATTGCGCCG
Organism: Actinomycetota bacterium; assembly: GCA_009702955.1. Classification (GTDB taxonomy): domain Bacteria; phylum Actinomycetota; class Acidimicrobiia; order IMCC26256; family IMCC26256; genus IMCC26256. Next base: position 3,252 of record WLHA01000254.1, on the reverse strand, counting down.
GTCGCGGTGTTGTCGCGAACAGTCTCGACACCGTTCACATAGACGCGAACCATCCCCTCAGCATCAGCTGTGAGGCGAGCAGCCTCCCCTGGCAAGTCCTTAACAAGCGTCGCAGCCGCTGAGCCAATGCGCTCTGGGTCGAATACCACTACATCAGCAATCCATCCGAGGGCAATCTGCCCACGCCCTTTGAGCCCCATCAGACGAGCTGGCTCATCGGTGAGCATCTGAACGGCGCGCTCAAGCCCAACGAGCTTTCGACCGCGCAGCATGTCGCCAATAAAGCGTGTCGTATAAGGAGCGCCACACATGCGGTCTAAGTGTGCACCGGCATCAGAGCCACCGATCATGGCTCGCGGGTCTTCCCACACCTCATGACGAAGGGCCCAAGAAGCCGGATCGTTATCAGTGGCACTTGGCCAGAGCACTGTCTGTAGATCGTCTGCGATCACAATCTCAACTAACGCATCGAAGTCTGAGATACCACGCTGCTCCGCAACCTCAGAGACGCGCTTCCCCTTCAGACCGTCATTGGCACTAGAGAACGTGTCCCCGATTACATACCCGCCCCAGCCAGTAAGGCGTCGGAATACTCCGGCCTCCTCACTAATCGCGCGTTCGTGCATCCACTTGCGCGTCTCTGGCTCTGCAAGCTTTGCCATGCTCTCGGCCAACGGAAGACCAAGAACGTCCTTCCAACCTGGCATCAAGAAGAGTGCGCAGTGATTAGCGAAGGACATGTTCATAGGAACCAGAACGGGCATCGTGAGCGCAACAATTCGCGCACCATTGGCCGCAGCGCGCGTTGAGGCCTCTAGCTGTCGCGGAACTCGATCGACCACAGAGGCGTCGACCGTCAGAACATTCCAATTCAGCGGGCGCCCAGCAGCTGCGCTCATTGCAATCAGCAGATCAATCTCTTCGTCAGCGAAGCGGTCTAGGCATCCATCAACGATCGCTTCTAGTTGCGTTCCCTCGTGCTCGCCGGTCGCTGCGCATAGCGCAAGCAACTCCTCGTTGTTAGCCCACCTAGATGCAACTGGCTGCTTATCTCCATCGGTATGCGTGCGTGAGAGCGTTGTGGAGAATCCGACCCCACCTGAATCAAGGGAGCGATGCAACTCTGCGACCATGGCAGCAATCTCTTCAGCTGTTGCAGCTCGACCGATCGCCTCCTCGCCCATCACATAGCGTCGAAGCGCGCAGTGGCCAACCATAAAGGCTGCATTGACGGCTATTCCTCCATCTAGGCGATCCAAAAAATCCCCGAAGGACTCCCAGTTCCACGGCACTCCAGACTCAAGGGCAGCCAGCGGCATCCCCTCGACCTGAGCCATCATTCGACGTGTGTAATCACCATCAACAGCGCGAATAGGCGCAAGGGTGAACCCACAATTACCACCGATGATTGTCGTCACACCATGAACATTGGAGGGAGTCGCCATCGGGTCCCAGAAGAGTTGGGCATCGTAATGAGTATGGAGGTCTACAAAGCCCGGGCAGAGCACAAGCCCGGTGGCGTCGAGACTCTCAAGCGCATCCTCATCGACTGCGCCGATCGCGACAATCACTCCGTCTCTAATTCCAACATCGAGTACGCGCCCCGGAGCACCAGTGCCGTCCACTACCAAACCACCACGAATAACGATGTCGAGCATCAGGCCCCCTAGAGATACTCCGCCACTCCGGCGGTACATAAGTGTTTACTGCTCCATTGTCTACCGCATTGAGCAGACTAGGCAATGCGGCCGCCTATTTGTTTAGAGTTCCACGGCTAGCCTGCTTATTAGGCGCAGAGTTATTCCGCCTCAAGTTCGCCTGATCTATTGGTAATAAATCATTCGCTACGGGGGCTACAGAGATGACAGATTTTCGACCGGAGATTGAGTGGGGTACCAACGGCGGACTAATCCGCTATGCGGCAGCAATATTTGGCGACTCCGAGGCCATCAGCGATGGTCCAAGGTCGCTCTCCTATGCCGACATTCTCGCTTCGACTCAAGCTGTCTCAGCTTCTTTCATCAGCCTAGGAATTAACCCCGGGGACAGAGTTGCAGTATGGGCACCAAACCTCTGGGAGTGGATTCCTGTAGCACTCGGACTTCAATCCGTCGGCGCAGTACTTGTACCCCTGAATACTCGTTACAAGGGCAGAGAGGCGTCCTACATTCTTCGCCGAAGTGGAGCCCGAGCTCTCGTCACCATGGCGGGATTCCTCGGCAATGACTACGTATCGCTACTCAGAGATGCGCTCGATGACGAGAACACTCTCCCCTCGCTCGAGACCACGGTCGTTCTAAGAGATGAGAACCCGCCAGCAGGAACACTCGGGTGGAGCCAATTCCTAGCCATCGGAGAGAACGTAGGAATAGATCAAGTCGAGGAGCGAGCCGCAGCGGTGCGCCCCGACGATCTATCTGACCTCCTCTTCACGTCTGGAACAACCGGCAACCCAAAAGGCGTAATGCAGACACACTCTGCAACGCTTCGCGCGTTCTACGCGTGGAGCAGCGTGGTGGGCCTAAAAGCGGGCGACCGTTATCTAATAGTCAATCCATTCTTCCACGCGTTTGGTTACAAGGCCGGGTGGCTTTCGTGCATCATGGCTGGCGCGACGATTCTTCCGCAGGCCGTATTCGATGCTGACGAAGTAATGGCGCGCATCGGTCGCGACAGAGTGAGCGTTCTCCCTGGGCCACCGACACTTCTGCAAGGCATACTCAACCATCCCGAGCGCAACTCCTACGACCTCTCATCTCTACGCCTGACCGTCACAGGAGCCGCAGCGATTCCAGTGGAGCTAATTACCCGACTTCGTGACGAACTCACCTTTGAGACTGTCATCACGGGTTATGGGCTCACGGAGACCTGCGGAATAGCGACAATGTGCCGCTTCGATGATGACCCTGAGACCATCGCAACTACCTCCGGGCGCGCTATTCCTGACGTAGAGGTGTTGGTCTTTGACGAAGCCGGTAAAGAAGTACCTCGCGGCGAACCTGGCGAGATAGTCGTGCGTGGATACAACCTGATGGTCGGTTACTTCGACGACCCTGAAGAGACCGCGGCCACCATCGATCAAGAGGGCTGGCTCCACACAGGCGACATCGGCATCATGGATGAGCGCGGGTACCTTCGGATCACCGACCGCACGAAAGACATGTTTATTGTCGGTGGATTCAATGCATACCCTGCTGAGATTGAGAATCTCATGCTTCGCAATGACCAGATCGCACAGGTTGCAGTCGTCGG
>WLHA01000253.1 GCA_009702955.1 Actinomycetota bacterium | reverse complement strand
CGCTCCCCAATAATGTTTCGCTGGATCTCTGAGGTGCCTCCTTCGATTGAGTTGGCCCGCGTCCTCAAGAACTGTGCAATCCACTCTGGGGTCTCTAGGTCATCGGGCATCCACGCCATCGCATCGGCACCAAGTAGTTCGATCGCCACTTCTTGTAGATGCTGATTCGATGCTGCCTTTGAGATCTTTGTTAATGACCCCTCAGGCCCGGGTGCATATCCAGCGGCTGCACGGTCACGCGCTCGCTGAAGGTTCATGGTGAGCACGCGCCCTGCGATGTACTCATTCATCAAGCGTTGACGCGCAACCGGATCGCCCCCTATTCCGCGAAGGACGGCCATCTGCTCAACCTCTGCATACGGTTTTCCACCGAGGATCTCATCGGATGCTCTGCGCTTCTTCTTTCCGGAGCCAGAGAGTGCATGGCGCTCTGCTCCGAGAGTTGTCATGGCCGCAGCCCAGCCCTCGCCGACTGGCCCGATGCGGTCAATATCGGGGACCCTCACATCGGTTAGGAAAACCTCGTTGAACTCGAGTTGCCCTGCAATATTTATTAGAGGCCGTATCTCAACTCCGGGAGCCTTCATATCTAGACCGAAGTAAGTAATGCCCTTGTGCTTCGGCAGGTCAGGGTCGGTGCGAGCAATCAACATTGCTCGTTCCGAGTGATGACCAAAAGTGGTCCAGACCTTCTGTCCGTTGACCACCCACTCATCGCCATCGCGAACCGCTGTTGTTGCAAGCGAAGCCATATCAGAGCCTGCGCCAGGCTCCGAGAAGAGCTGACACCAACGCTGCGCACCGCTAACAAGCGGGGGCAAGAGGTGTCGCTTTGTATCGTCGTCGGCCCACTGCTCGATCGTTGGTGCAGCAAGCGGCAGGCCAGATCCACCGGGCACATGGGGAACATCCCAGACATTAAGAAGTGTGAGCGCTGCTACTGCATCATCACGCGAGAGCCCACGTCCTCCATGCTCTACCGCATAGTGAGGAGCTACCCAGCCTGCCTCGCCAAGTGTGCGCACCACAACAGGTTTGTTGAGGCCCTCTTTAAGTAGCTCGACGGCTTCTTCATCGCCTGAGCGCACTGCCTCCATCCAAGATGCGGGTAGCAGCGTTAGGAGGAGCGACTCGAGCTCAGCGCGGCCCGGGAAATCTTTGAGCGCCAGCGTTGGATCAACCACCGGCGAGTCTCTCAGCCATGTCCTCAGGTAAACCGTGGGGGAGTGTTCTTTCGTGGAGTAAAGCGTCAATGCGAGTTCGCTCGGAGCGATCAGCAATTAGGAGTTTTACTCGTCTATTCGTGCCGGGGGAGTTCATGAGAATCTCCGCAGCCATCCGCGCAACCTCGGAGTCGAGCTCGTCCTCTGGTACTGCAAAATCCACAAGACCGATCTCGTGTGCAGTCGCTCCGCTAATACGTCGACTCGTGAACATCAACTGCTTTGCCATGGAGTTACCGACGCGCTCTGGTAGGCGAACCGACATTCCCCAGATCGGCACTAGCCCCCACTGGCCGTGAGTGTCTCCAAGTTTTGTATTCGTCGCTGCGATGAGAACGTCACATGCGAGAGCGAGTTCGAGACCGCCTGTGAAGCAGTGCCCGTGGAGTCGCGCAATTGTTGGCTGGGGGAGTTGCTCAAGGAGGTCAACCGTCTCAGGCTCAAAGTGTTTGCTAGGTGCGCGCTCGCCGGTGGAGATTGCAGCGAGGTCGTGGCCCGCACAGAACGAACGCCCTGCACCTTGAAGCACGACGCAGTTAACAGTTGCATCAACCGCGATCGCCTCGAGGTGATCACGAAGTGCGACAAATACTCCAGGGGTAAGTGAGTTGAGTTTGTCCGGTCGATTAAGAGTGAGCGTAGAGAGGCCGTCGCGGTCGTGCCGCAGTACTAGTAGTTCATCATCTGCCACCCGGGCATCATCGCACCAACCCGCACATCCACATCGAACTTCGGGTAGTTATTGTCGCTATAGCGACAATAACTACCCGAAGTTCGGAGCCTTGAGGCTTAGGAGGTGCGCCCTGTGAGTTGGGCCTCTAGCTCGTGGGGCACGAAGTTGGATTCATTGGTGGTCTCAGCCTCAGTTAACTCGACCATGCGCTGAACTACCTCGGCGGGGTCCATCTGCCCTGTGGTCACAAATCCGCTGATCATCTTGAATACATCGGTTGCGGGGGCGTTGACAGACTCTGCGCCGAACCACTCCCACATTGAATCGGCCATTCTGTCGTTGAACCCTGTCTGGTAGGGGCCTGGGTTGAGAAGGGTCACATCAATTCCAAGTGGAGCGAGCTCGGCGCGCATTGCCTTGCCCATTGCTTGAAGAGCGTGCTTCGTCATGGCATAAGGGCCAAATGTTGGCGCAACTGCAACTCCCGCTATCGAGGAGACGATGATGATCCGCCCAGAGCCGCGTGTCGCCATTCCTTTAACGACAGCTTGAGTAACGGCGAGTGTCCCAAAGACATTGACCTCAAAGGTGCGGCGAACCCTCTCCATCGGAACATCAGCGAGTGGCCCTGTCTGCCCAACTCCAGCGTTATTAATCAGTACGTCAACCTCCCAACCAGCGACCTTCTCGATGTCTTGGGCGTTGGTTATATCGATTCGCTCCACTTGAAGTTCGGGGGCCTCGGCACGAAGCTCCTCAACATGGGCATCGGTCTCAGTAGTAGCGATCACATGGTGGCCTCGCTCGGCAAGAGCGATACTTGCTGCCTTCCCAAAGCCGGAACCTGCGCCGGTGATCATCACAGTCTTGCTCATTGAGTCCTCAGTCATTTCTTATTTAGGGGTCAAAACATCGAGAGAAGATTCTACGCCACGACGTGCAGTAGCTACTTCATTCGTATGGGAGCGAGGGCTGCTGGTATCGCGACTGCAAGCCAGTCCTCAACCTCGGTGAGATTCCTGCTTATTAAAGCGAAGCTGAGTGTTAGGCCATGAAAAAATGCTGCATACGCGTATGGATCAACATCCGGGTTGGCGATGCCTCGCTCTTGTGCGGTGCGGAATAACTCCGTGGTCGCCTCGATCAGCGTTCGTTGAGGGCGAGAGAGCCCCGAGGGAAAATCGGGGTTCCCGAAGGAGGATGCCGCAGCAATTATGCGAGCCTCTCTCACTGGAGTGTTTACCGGGTCTGTTACTGCTCGCCTTAACTGGGATGAGATGAAGGTTAGGAACGCTTCGTGCGTAGATAGGTGCTTGCCGACCTCGAGAATATTTGCATCTTCGTTCAGTAGATCAGCACGAGAGATCTCTAGTTGGGCTGCACTGACTAACTCCTCCTTGCTTCCCCAATGGTGATAGAGCGAGCTAGGTGAGACATTGACCTCGCTCAAGACAATCGAGATTCGAGCGTTCTTAATACCCACTCGCCTAATCTCAGCAACCATTGCATCGAGCAGAGCCTGAGCAGTCTGGTCGCTCGTAGTTTTTCGTTGGGGCATAAAGGGAGCGTACTTCGCCACTTTGCCGTCAATGACCGCCCCATGGCGCGACTTGCCGCAGAGACCACGTACTGTTCACGTATTACAGCCACTTAAGACCCGTTCAAACTTTTACCGTAGGAGCAAGAATGTCCGATGCGTCGCCAGTTCACTTCATCGCCCATTTCACAGTGAATGACCGCGATGGGTATCGCAAGTATGAGAGCGGCTTCTT
>WLHA01000252.1 GCA_009702955.1 Actinomycetota bacterium | reverse complement strand
TGCAGCGCCACCCTCAGCGAAGGGTTTGATGTGATCAATCTCTAGGCCAATAGTCATGTCACACGTTGGTACTTGGCAGACACGATCGCGTTCTTCAACCGCAGTACGTAATGGTGCCGGGATGTGTCGGCCCATATGCGCAACCGTCTTGATATCTACTCCATCGACTACAAGAAGTTTTAAGAATGCCTCGCCCAAATACTCTGTAGCGGTAGACACTGGTATCGGGCCAACTCCAGCAATTTCACATATCTCGCCGTGTTCGGTATGCCCGCGCTTGAGGGCATCTATGTCGACACGAATATGCATCACCGCATTAGATCGAGTCGTCTTCGTTCTACTCGCGCCCACTGCTGGAGCGGAGGCAGCGTGATTAGCCTTCTCACAGAGTGCCATTAGTGCATCTGCTCCGTAGGCCTCGGGTCTTTCATGTGCACCACTCTTGCGCGCCGACTTAAAGATCTCATCCTGTATCGGCTTGAGTGCTGCCATTACAAGCGCACCATTCGCAGCCGTCATGCGCGCTTTTAGATTGAATGAACCATCAAGATCTATCCACGACTTTAAGTAACGCGATTTATGCACCTGCCTGTGTCGCTCTACTTCATCAGTGGCCGCTGCAACTACTCGAGAGGTTGCATCTCGCAGGTCGCGCACTGTCACATGCTTGGAGAGGTTCAATAGTTGTGTCTCAGCATTAGGTGCAACGATCGCACCGCGCGCTACCTCTACAGCCTGTGTGCCTGAGAGTTGACCAGAGCGCAGTGCAGCCTGGGTAACAGGTAAATGTTGGAGCTGACCAGCGAGCATTACAACCGACTGGGCCTCGTAGTGGGCACAATCCGTCTCGATAGATAGCCACTCCGCAACGCTCTTAGCGCCCTGGCCCTTCCAGCCATTCGTGCGCTCTACCTGACCAACACCGATAGTGCGGATCGCATCCCCGAGACGTCGGACGCGCTCCCCGGAGCTCACCAATCGTGCAGCCCGGGCAGCATCGAAGCAGTCAACCTCCATTGAGGCAAAGCACGCCTCGAGCTCTGTTGTGAGTTGATCCAGTCGGTCGAACATATGTTCGACTCTAAAACAGGGGTGTGACAACTAAAGGAGGTAGGCAAAAATCCCCAGAGAATCCGCTTAAAACACCGATCGCACCCACTCTGACCACAGTGCCTCAGTCATATAGAGCATCGAGAGTGGCTCTCCCTCCCTCGACCCTCACTAGGCATGCCACATCACCTACGACTACATGCCAGAGCACTCGGCGCTCCCCGAGAGGGTCCCACCATCGAACATCTTGTGCCCAAGGGCCAGCCCATGCTGATACCTCTCCTCCCTGACCAGGCAACGCTGCACTCTTCAATGTCGCCGGGGTAGATGACGCATCCCCTCGGGCATTTACCAAGACAGGTCGAGACTCACTATCTAGAAGTTGCGCTGCATATGGAGGATCAAAGACGCGCGCTGGTGCAGGGCCAGGTACTGCTCCAGGCCAAGACTCCGCGTTGATATACACATCACTCGCACCTGCACCCCTCATACCCGTACCTCGGTGCTTGCCTCCCTCTCCTCTGAAATCAACAACACGCGGCTCTCCCCATGTAACCCATCGCACGCGTTCTATCGGTGTACGTCCGCCCTGCTCAACCGCCGTCACTACAGAATCGGGGCCGAGCATCCCCTGGACGCGAGCAAAGACGCGCGATGCCCGATCTGCGCCTGCTTGATCTCCACCCCAGAATCCGAGTTGACTTCCACCAGCGGGAATCACTTCGTCGGGGATAAGCCTTAGGAGCGTCAGTCCCCCTGATAGCCCACCGGACTCGGTAAGCCAGCCATCAAGCTGCCACCTAACTCGCGTTGCAAGTGTTGCGGGGGTAAGTGCTCCCTCATGACGCCAGCAACGCTCTAGCGACTCACCATGCTCTGTCTCACATGCGATCACAACACGCGTACATGCAAGACCAAGAGCAGCAAGGCGCTCAAGTAATCGATCTGCAAGAGTTTTACCTATAAATGCTGCTTCATCGACACGATTGGATGGCGGGTCTATAACGCATGACTCAACAAGATCAGGTGGTGGGGTTGAGAGTGCAGGCGGGTAACGCTCCTCGCCGATTGCAAGACGATGCGCCTCTAATCCCTGCGCACCGAAACGAGCCACTACTGAACCAACCGGTAAGGCCCCAAAGTCACCAAGTGTGCGTATCCCTAAACGCATCAGCACTACAGAGAGATCGGGCTCCCCAAGATGCACTACAGACCAAGGGGCAAGAAACTCAGGGGTTGCGTTCCTTCGCACAACGATGCTCGAACGCGCTGCGAGGCGAGCGGCGAAGACTCCATCAGCGATACCTACTCTTGCCTCCTCTACCCCCGCAGTCTTTAACGCAGCTAAGACTGCAGCCACTAAAGACTCATCGCCACCGAAGTAACGCGACGGGCCGCGCGTTGGAAAAGAGAGAATGCCAGGGCGCTCAATCTCTATGCGAGGAGTAAGCGTCTCAATACAGCGCGCTACTACCTCGAATGAGCGCGCCTCAGACGAAGGGTCAGCCTCCCTTATCTCGATACCAGGGCAACGCGCCTCTGCCTCACGACGACGTAGACCAGATATCACACCAACATTTCGCGCCTCTGTAGATGCAGCAAGCACCCGAGATCGTACGAGGACAGCCACAGGAACCCCTTCTAGAGAAGGCTCTTGCGCTCGCGCCGCAACAATGGGCCAATCAAGGCACCAGATCGAGAGCATTCGAGTCGCCATAATCAGTTAGTCATAATCAAGTAACCACCGTCAGCCAGCGTGCGCTATTGACGAGATCTCCGCGTGCTCGATACCTCGACGCGTCTCTAAACGAGCTCGTACATCTCGCCTCTCTAGAGATCCACTCCCATCGCCAAGCCCTACCCACTCCCCGCCCTCGGCGCGCATACGTAACGATGCCTCCGCTGGCCATGGACCGGTTATTACAAGCAGAGCAGCGCGTTCGCGCGCACGCGCTATGAGTCGACGTGCGTCGGCAGCTCGTAGTCGGGGTGGCGCATCGGCGATTACAAGCGATACCCCGTCAAGCAATGAAGCGACGACCAGTGCCCAGCGATCTGTTGGTACCCGACGCACTACCGCGCATCGCTCGGTGACAATCCCCGCCTCTAATAGTGCAAGCCCCGATAAGGAACCCTCTGGATCGAGGATGCTTATCCACTCACCAAGCGCGCTAACTGCAGCGCCAAATTGCAGTGCAAGAGTTGTAGAGCCATGGCCAGGCTCACCATCTACTACTGCAACGATGCCGCGCTGCAGGCGTGGAACGAGAGCACGCAGAGGACCGCTCACCTCGATGCTTCGATCCTTTGAGGAGAGAAGAGAGCCAGACCCTCTAGCCACCTCGACGACCTGCGACAGTCTTAATGCATCGCGCTTAGGCGGCAGAGGGGACTCTGAAATAGGGGTAATAGATAGGTCTGTAATAGATAGGTCGCGTAGAGACTCCACCGCCCTAGGGTATCGAACATATGTTCGCATTTGCAAGGAGTTCGTACTATTTTGCCAAAACCGGGCAGTTGGGCACCGGAAACACAACATCGTCAGCCACTCCAGTATCTGTAACTGGCATCACTACCGCAACCTCAGTTGGAGTGGGCGACGACCACACCTGTGCTTCAC
>WLHA01000251.1 GCA_009702955.1 Actinomycetota bacterium | reverse complement strand
GAGCCCGATGAAACCGCCCGACGAAGATCTTCTACTCGGGATCCCTCAACAGATAGCGGAGAGCGATGACCCTGCAGACGATGGAATCAACCTGAGCACTCTCATCAAGGCCGGTCTGCAATCAGCTGCGCCGCCTGATGCAGGCTCCATGGATCACCTCTGTCGATGCATTGATGTCTCGAGAGCATTACGTACTGCGTATACGAAGGAGTGGAGGCGACTTGATGGTTCGCTCGAGGCCCCAATCGAATTATGGATTGGCACAATTGCACTCTTGCTGAGTTCTTGTGAGCGTTCTCTTGATGACCACAAGGGGGATGGCAGAGGCCTTAAATACTTAAACTCCGCGCTTAAAGCTTTAGATCTAACCCTCAACCTCAATCCCGCTCTCAACGGTGTGGAGGGTACAGAGCAACCCTTGCAAGCAATGCAGATTGCTTGCCTGCAACGCTTGGCCAACACACTATTAGCTACCGCAATAACAGAGAAGGCCTCATCTTGACTACGAGCATTCCATTAAGTGTGCTGGCTTGGGAAGGTCCGCAGGCTCGCGCGTACCTAGTCGCGTTGCGACGCGCTCAACTCGTGCCGGCCAAGATCGTACTCCTAGTTCGAGACCCTCGCCCGGAGCCGATTCCACACCTACCGATTATCGGTTCGAAGAGGTTCGGCGCGAGGGCACAGAACAAGTCGCATAACCACCATCCAATTGCCATTCGAAGAGACAACCCCGGGTTAATCGACGCTATTGAAGTTGGGCTCAGTACTCATGTTCAGGACCCTGGAAATTTGATTCAAGAGATGTACGACGGATTCGATTTCCAAGATTTTGGATGCGAGGTTGAACTCGCTCGAGTCTCCTCTTACCGTGACCCAAGATTTTTAGCCGTAATAGATTCTTTGGACGCTGGCTGGGCACTCTTCACTGGTGGCGGAATTCTCCCATCGGCTTCCTTTGGGCGCTCTGACCTCCGACTTCTGCATATACATACGGGATTTCTCCCGCATATAAGAGGTGCCGATGTTTTGCTCTGGTCTCTTTTGGTAAGTGGTCGCCCGGGAGTCTCAGCCTTTGAGATGACTCCCAATCTTGATGATGGTGACGTGCTGGCAGCGGAGGAGCTCGCTCCATTAGAGATTCCAGTAAAGGGAACTCTGCGCCCAGATGACGAGACTCTCTATCGCTCGCTATTTTCCTTTGTAGACCCACTAATCAGAGCAGAGTTTCTTACCGAGACCCTTAAGAACCTGCCCGGTGGCCTAGGCGCTGCGAAGACTCTGCCGCAGGACCTAAGTATTGGTACGACGTTTCATTTCATGGACCCTGCTATTCGTAGAGCCGCTCTTGCACGCCTATTTCCAGTTGATCGAGCGGCAAGCCTCTCCTCGACAGCGGTTACACCCGGAGGGCCTGGTGATGCTCGACGTTATTCAAAGGCCTACGAAAAGCCTTCAATGCTGGCCCCGCTTAAGTTTGCGATCGACGCTTCTCGCGCCGGTGGCGGACTCCGATCAATCGGGCTCCGTAATCGACAGGCCGACTACGGCGACATCTCTAGTAATAAAACATTGCTTGCACTCCACTCGAGATTGAACTCCCATCTCGAGGCTCAAGCAAGCGAATGGCCAACCTACGACTACGGCGAGGGTTACTTCTACCAATCCTCAAAGGCAATCAACGTCACAGGACTTCGCGACACATCTGCTCGTGTCGAGGCCATGGGATTGATCGAGCGGTTAAAGGATCGGCGTGTCCTCGAGATCGGTTGCAATACCGGATTCCTAACTGCAGAGATTGCCGCAAGCGCATCTGAGGTCCACGCGTTCGAATTGAATCCGCACCTCGTCGCCATCGCTAATTTGTCAGCCCAGTACCGAAACATCGCGAACATAAGTTTCAGCGTTAACTCCTTCGAGGAGTTCGCGGAAGAGGGCGCTTTCGATGATGTCCTTTCTTTCGCCAACCACCACACCTATGACGGCAATACAAGCCAAGCGCTAGATGACTACTTTGCTCGCTGCCACCGATTAACAAGACCAGGGGGGAGGCTCCTCTTTGAGTCTCATCCCCCAGAACTTGAGGGGCGCGACTTCCCTGAGACTGTTGCAATTATCAGGCGGTACTTCGAGATCGAAACACACGAAGTGCCGGATTATGGAACCTTTCTAGACCGAGGCCGCCACTTCATAATTGGCTATCGCCTCTAGGCTCTAAGCCTGAGCATGCCCCAAGTTTGAGCAGAATGATCGCTCTCGATCGCGCCTGATCGCGCTGAAGAATCCAGAGTTCTGCTATTTCTGGTTGATATTCCAGACTGCTATCTCTGGTCTCTTTTTCTGATTGATAAATGAGAGCGGACGACGGGATTCGAACCCGCGACCCTCACCTTGGCAAGGTGATGCTCTACCGCTGAGCCACGTCCGCGTAACGGGGCAACTCTAGCAAGCGCTGACCCACCTCTGGTCACTGCAACGATGGGTTTCTACGCATAGTCTGTTCAGGCGGCCGATCCTCGGCCCAACTGATCGGAGTGAATATGAAAATCGGAATCTTTGGAGGAGCAGCAGTAGAGCAGGGGCTCGCTGCGGTAAGGCGAGCGGCAGCTACGGCAGAGGCCGAGGGGTTTGCTGCCTTCTGGCTACCGCAGATTTTCGGGCTCGACGCCCTTGCAGCCCTCACTCTCGTAGGCGCTGAGACGCCGAGGATCGAACTAGGCACCGCTGTAGTACCTACCTACCCCCGCCATCCCATTACTCTCGCCGCTCAGGCCCTCACTGTTCAGGCAGCATCAGGGGATCGCCTCACTCTAGGAATTGGCCTCTCCCACCAGTTCGTCATAGAGGAGATGTTCGGATACTCATTTGAGAAGCCAGCGCGCCACATGGACGAGTACCTGAAGGCTCTCATACCGCTCCTGAATGGCCAGCCAGCCGATATCGATGGCGAGACCCTAAAGGTGCATGCCTCGATCGCCGTCCCTGAGGCAGCAGCTCCGTCGCTTCTCATCGCAGCTCTCGGGCCGATCATGCTTCGCCTCGCAGGTGAGCAGTGCGACGGAACTATCACTTGGATGACCGGCCCCAAAACTGTGGAGTCGTTTACCGTGCCGGCGATCTCTGCGGCAGCTACGAGTGCCGGGCGACCGTCACCCCGAGTCGCTGTTGGGCTACCCATCTGCGTAACAGACGACACTCCCGGAGCGCGTTCAAGAGCAGCCGAGATCTTCTCTGTCTACGGTTTTCTTCCTTCTTACAGGGCGATGCTCGACCGTGAGGGCGCCGAGGGACCTGCAGATGTTGCCATTGTCGGTAATGAAGCAGAGGTAGCAGCCCAGATTGGGCGTCTAGCCGATGCAGGGGTTACAGATTTCGCGGCTGCTGAGTTCGGAGGCAGTGCTGACGAAGTACGCCGTACTCGCGACACGCTTCGGAGCCTTCTATAGCGTTCTCTGCTCCTAAGACGCCACCCCTAAGACGCCGACCCTAGGACGCCGACCCTAGGACGCCACCACTAGGACCCCGCGAGCCTTGCTACGACTGGTGCGAGTAGCTCAAAGTTGTCGTTACCAAATACAACATTCGAGACTCCCCATACTTCGCGTCGCTCAATAAGCGTCTCGCATATCTCGTCGATGGTTCCGGCAAGAACTACACCGGCACCGAGTGCCTCCT
>WLHA01000250.1 GCA_009702955.1 Actinomycetota bacterium | reverse complement strand
GCGAAACAGAGCAGCGATGCCTCTTTACCGCAGAGCGCGGATGCCTCAGTTGAGTCGGTTGATGGCAGACGGGCACGATCTCAGCGAAGCCACGATCTCGTAGTTGAGGCCCTCCTCGACCTATACCGAGAGAACGCCGGGAGGCCGAGCGCAGCAGCGGTGGCCGAGCGCGCTGGGGTATCCGTCCGGACAGTATTTCGTCTCTTCGAAGATATCGACTCGCTCATTGAGATTGCGGTCGCCCAGCAATGGGAGCGCATCGGCGATCTGCACGAGGCCCCGGATTCGTCAGGCGCACCCGAAGAACGTTGCTCCGCTTTGGTCTCCCAACGCCTACGCATTTACGCAGAGACCGCGCCGATAGTTCGCGGCAGTCGGCACCTATTCGATCAATCCCCGAAGCTCAGAAGGGTTGTTCGGAGCCGTCGCGACCTGCTTCGCATCCAGTTGACTGAACAGTTTGAGAACGAAATCGGGAATAGAAGCGAGGCTGACGCGAATGAGCTTGTAAGCGCCCTGGAACTCGCCTGCTCATTTGAATCAATCGAGTTCCTTACCGTCGTAGAGGGACTCTCATCAGAACAAGTTGAGCGCGTTGTTAATCGCACCATGCTTGCATTACTCAGATCATTCTGAACCGGGAGTTACTGCTACTCAGCTAACTCCGAGGCACGGCTCAGTGTCGCGATGCGCAGCGAACTGCGGAAGCACCGATCCGAAGCATCCTCATATCTGCAAACGGAGTACCCGCTACTCGGTTGCACGTAAAGGCAACTGAGAGCTCATGGAGTGGGTCTGCCCACGCTCCTGATCCCCCAAATCCAAAGTGCCCAAACCCGCCGGGCAAAATGCCCCGGTTAGTCGCGGCCATGTGATATCCGAGACGCCAGCGCATCGGGAACCCAACTACTGCATCAGGGCGCATTCGCAGTTCCTGAATTGTTGTGGCGTTCTTCAGCGTCCCAGCGCTTAAATACTCGCCATTCGGCCCCAACCCGCCATCCGCTAATACCGAGTACATACCGGCCAACGAACGCGCTGTGAAGCAGCCATTCAGTGCGGGCAGCTCAGCCGCATAAATATCGTCACTCTCAATTAACTCAGTAAAACGCGGTACAACAAACGCGTCGACGGTTGGTCGCAGCACACTTATTCTCCCAAGCATCCCTAAGCCCGGCTCAAAACGCTCTGTGGGACTGCGCCGGATTATCAGGTCTGCACGCTCTGAGGCGCGTTCCTCAGGCCAACCAATACTCATCGAATCAAGGCCAAGCGGCTCCACTACTTCGCGCTGCACGGCCTCATTGACCGTGAGACCGGTGACACGCTTGATCAACTCGCCTACAAGAAATCCAAATGTAATTCCGTGGTACCCGTGCCTGCTCCCTGGCTTCCATGCAGGTGAGGCGCCGGCAAGCCCCTCTGTCGTCGCCTGCCAGTCAAGTAATCCGAACGCGTCATCAACAACACCGCGCAGTGAATGCATCCCGGCAGAGTGATCAAGCAGGTGCCGAACCTTGATCTCAGATTTATCGGGCGTTCCGAACTCGGGCCAATAATCGGATACAGCGCTATGAACGTCTAGTAACCCTTGGTCAACGAGGCGATGCGCGACTGTCGCCACTACGCCCTTGGTTGTTGAGAACGAGAGAGCAACGGTATCGCCCTCCCAATCCGCTCCATCCAGATTTCGCTTCCCGCCCCAGATATCTGCGACCAACTCGCCGCGGTGATAGATGGCAACAGCACCACCACCGGCCTCTACGCCACCCTTGCCGTAGCCCAGCGCTCTACGCAACTCCTCCGCGACCGGAGCAAACTTTGGGTGGACATAACCTGAGAGCATTCCCGTAGAGTTTCACACCCGCAGCAAGAATGGGAAATGCTGAGAGAGAAATCTGGGAAATGAGCAGGGAAATGATGGTGGTGATTTGAGTTCATATCCGTTTCTCATGGCCCCAGGGCAGATCGCTGGGCTATCTCTGCGTAATCGCATCCTCATGGCACCCATGGGCGATGCGCTCGCTAACTCCGACGGCACAGTCTCCGATCGTCAACTCGACTATTACGAGGCGCGCGCCAGGGGTGGCGCTGCACTCATAATTGTTGGTTCCGTAGCGGTTGCGTACCCAGGCGGAGCCTTCTCTGCCGATCAGACTGCACTGCACACTGATGAGCACATTGCAGGCATCGCTGAGTTGGCACTGCGCGTTCAAAGGCACGGAGCTCGCCTTGCATTACAACTCACCCATGGCGGACCGCAGTCTCTCTATGCAATAGAGACCGGAAATCCTCTTTTAATGCCGGCTCCCCCTACTTACAAAGGCCCGGACCGCATCTCGCGAACTCTCTCACCTCAAGAGCAGTTTGCGATGTCCGCTCCGTTCCAGCAGCCGACTTCACGTGTCGATATCCATATCGCTACAGAGGAAGAGTTGTTTTTAGCGATAGAGGCTTTCGCTGCAGCAGCGGAACGAGCCAAGCGTGCAGGGGTTGACGGAGTCGAGATTCACGGCGGGCACGGATACGTACTCGATTCGTTTCGCTCACCATCAACCAATACGCGTGACGATGAATGGGGTGGAACCCGCGATAAACGCGATCGCCTTCTCCTAGAGACAATCCGCAGCGTCCGAAGCCGGGTCGGGGCCCACTATCCAATGTGGTGTCGATTCAACTCAGTCGAGCACCACCGCGAGCCGCACGAAACTATTGAAGATGCCCTATACCTCGCGACCAACCTCATTGAGGCCGGAGTCGATGCGCTACACGTGAGCGCATACTCCGACCCATCAATCGCTACTGGAATAACGGATGCGCATACGCCTCATAAGCCTGGGGCACTTCTCGCAGCAGCAGCGGCGGTTCGCGCCCACATTAAAGAATCGGTCCCGATCATCACCGTTGGAAATCTTGATGACGAGTTAGCCGAGAATGCTCTCGCTACTGGAGCCGCTGATTTTGTGGCCATGGGGAGGAGACTCCTTGCAGACCCAGAACTCCCAAACAAATTGCGTGACGGAATCCCCGATCAAGTTCGCCCCTGCATCTACCAGTACCGCTGCATCGGCAATATCTTTCTAAACACCCATGTCGCATGTATCGCAAATCCATTAACAGCGCGCGAAGGTGAAGCGTCGCCCGAGTTATCGACATCGCTCAGTACTCAGAACCCAGAGCGCATCTTGATCATTGGCGCCGGACCTGCGGGATTGGATGCTGCATGGCGCTTGGCCTCGCGCGGCCACTTCGTTACGGTTCAAGACGCCGCTACGCGACTTGGTGGCCGACTCGCACTAGCGGCACTCGCGGATGAGCACCTATCCAAGATGCTTAACTACTTAATCGGTCAAGTAAGGCGCAGCAATGTTGAGTTACGTCTCGGTCGACCGGCATCTGCGCCAGATCTTGAGGGCTTTGATCGAGTTGTTCTTGCAACCGGAGCAGACTGGTCTCGCCCGGATATCCCTGGATCAGAGAATGGGAATGTCCTCACGCTCGACGACTTAACTCCTTGGGCATCGGGAGAACTGCGCCTCCCCGATGGGCCTGTCGTAATTCTTGGTGGGGGCAAGGCCGGGTTAACTCTCGCTCGCATGGCCCGCTCGCGTGGACACGAAGTAACCGTGATCGAGGAGACGCTGGTATTTGCGATTGAGCTTGGGCTTCCGGGGCGCTTCCGATG
>WLHA01000025.1 GCA_009702955.1 Actinomycetota bacterium | reverse complement strand
GTGAGCTCTTCGCCGGTCTTCTCCATGCCCGTGTGCAGGTATCCAATAACGGGCTTGGCGCGCACCACAGTCTCACCGTCGAGCTCCATCATCATGCGAAGCACTCCGTGAGTGGAGGGGTGCTGCGGACCCATGTTGATGATCATCGTCTGGCCATCGCCCTCAAGCTCTGGCCATGGTCCTCCAGCTATAACAATCTCTTGAAGCGGCCGCAGTTCCTGCGATCCCTCTCCGGTTTGACGCGCTAGTCGATTTACTTCTGGTGCGCCTACTTCTGGGGCGAGAACTTCTTCGTCACCAGAGTCCGCGCTGCTCGAGTCGCCAGCGCTCTGCATTGTGAGTTCTTCTTCAGTGAGGCTCATCGCGGTCCCGGGTCTCCCTTGAATGTCACTGGGACGCGCGCAGGAGCATCGTCTTTGCGCAACGGGTGCCCAATCCATTCGTCTGGCATCAGGATTCGAGTTAAGTCGGGGTGGCCATCGAAGGTAATCCCGAACATGTCGTATACCTCGCGCTCCGGGAAGGAAGTCCCAGAGAAAGAAGATGTAAGTGTTGGAACACTCGGATCAGATTCTGGAACCTGAGCAATGAGGCGGATACGTGTGTTTCGAGGGTGCGAAATCAGGTTGACTACAACCTCAAAACGCTCGCGCTTGATACCTGCAATCTGAGCACGCTCAGAATCTTGTAAGTGATCAACCGCTGTCACATCAAGGCACATCGTGAACTCTTCGCTCACGCGCAGATACTCAACAACATCGGCCAGTAATGCTTTATCGATATAAACGACACTCTGCCCATGGCTCTCAACAACTACTGCGCTTGGGAACTCAGCGACAAGAGCGTCAGTAGGTGATGCATAAGCAGAAGCAGCTTGGGTCATTGTCAACTCAGACCGTCAACGTCGAGGAGGTACGAGCAGAGTTAGCAATTGTTACTGGAGTTGACTCAGGCTCACCCGGAAGCGCATTAGCGATCTCTACTCCGGCGCCGCCGTTATTCGCAGCACGGCGCTTCATGATCTCACCAGTGCGCACCATCTCGTGGAGATTAAGAATTCCGTGCATCAAGGTCTCTGGCCCTGGAGGACACCCAGGAATGTAAACATCAACCGGAACGATCTGGTCTACGCCCTGCACAATCGCGTAGTTGTTGAACATGCCACCGCTACTCGCGCAGACGCCCATTGAGATGACCCACTTTGGCTCAACCATTTGGTCGTAGACCTGGCGAAGAACCGGTGCCATCTTTTGACTAACTCGTCCAGCAACAATCATGAGATCTGCTTGACGCGGACTGGCGCGAAATACCTCCATGCCGTATCGACCTAGGTCATAGTGCGCGCCACCTGCTGCCATCATCTCGATTGCACAGCACGCAAGCCCGAAAGCTGCTGGCCACATCGAACGTCGGCGCGCCCACTGCACAACATCCTCGAGTTGCCCAGTCATGAAGTTATGGCCGACCTGCTCCATACCCATTACGCGGCCGACTCCTCAGTTTGAATACCGAGTGAATTGATTGCGTCGCTATTCGCAAAAATTGTTGGAGATCCATCGCTGCGCAGAATTGGTCGAACGATCTGATCCGAGATGCGCGCTATCGGGCCCCAATCAAGGGCGCCGGTGGAGAGTAGGTAAGCGAATGGAACGATTAGTACGCCAAGGAAAATCCCCATGACACCTAAACCGTAAGCGCCAAGTTCGCGCAGGATTGTCGCAAACGGATACAGAAAAATAATCTCGACGTCAAGAACAATGAAGGCCATCGCTACTAAATAGAACTTCACCGGAAAGCGCTCAACCGGCTCACTCTCCGAGACGATTCCGCACTCATAGGAAGCAGTCTTTGCCTTGGTCTTTCGACTCGGTGCGAGTAACTGCGAGGCGAAGAAGGATCCAGCGCCAAAACCAAAAGCGAGGAGCGCCATCGTGAGTATCGGTAGGTACTGACTCATGCTCTGGCTCCTCCCTCAGATTGAATGCTTATTGAATGCTTATTGAATTCTGGCAAGTGAATACTGGCAACGCAGCAATTCGCGACGCTACCCGTCCTTGACTGTTGAGAGGCTATTAGGCGCGGCACCAAATAGTGCGAAACCTGAGCGGCTAAAAACATCGTCCCCTAAGTCTGCTTACCGGGTCTGCTTTCCGGATCTACTTACCGGATCTACTTGGGGCGGGGCTAAGCGAGACCCGAGGGTTCTACGGCTCGGGTGTAAGCGCGACGATCTTCTCAACAAGCGCGTATGCAGCCTCAGCCGGACCAATCTCATCTGGGCGAAGAAGGTTGGCCATGATTCTCAGCACCCACTCCATGAGGGTTCGCGACTGCATCCCGACTCTGGTGAGCTCGCGCATCACGGCAGGGTTCCCGATGATCTTGACGAATAGGCGAGCTACCTTGAAGTAGAGGCCATATGTCTCGACCAAGAGCTCTGGGTATTGCTGTAGGGCAAGTCCGTCTCCGGAGGTCAAGGCTTGGTCAACTACGCCTGCAACCATGCGCCCTGTCTCGTAGGCATAGGCAATACCCTCGCCGTTGAAGGGATTTATGGAGCCAGAGGCGTCCCCAGCCACGATCCAGGTGGGGCCAACATTGGGGGTAACAGAGCCTCCGGTGGGGAGTTTTCCTCCAGTTACAGGCCCCTCGGCAGTTTCAGCAGAGAGCCCCCAGTATGAAGGTGCGACATCTACGAATGTCTCCATCAATTTGCTCGTATTTATGTCCTTCCAGCCCGAGAAGGTAGATAGCAGCCCGACCCCTACGTTTACCCGCCCGTCCCCTAGGGGAAAGATCCAGCCGTAGCCTGGGACATGGTCCCCAGAGCGATCAACGATATCTAAGTGGCTCTCGATCCAAGGATCGTCGTGTCGGGGGCTCCTGTAATAGCCGCGAACCGCCATTCCTAGCGGATATTTGCGGTCTCGAGTGGTCCCTAGAGCCCTTCCAAAGCGGGAGTTTGCCCCATCTGCCACCACTACATAGCGGGCTGAGACATTCTCAAGGGTCCCGGTGTCCTTATGTTTTACTGTGGCTCCGGTGACGATTCCGTTCTCGAGAGTGGGTTCAATGGCCTCGCAACCCTGCCAGAGCGTGGCCCCGGCCTTTACAGCTCGCTCGGCCACCATCTCATCTAGGTCCCTGCGGCGCACAACATACCCATAATCTGGGAAATCGGGGTGCTGGGGCCAGGCTAACTCCATTGTCACCCCGTGGGCTATGGATCTAAGCCCGTCATATCGGTGGAAATCGGAGAGAGGCTCAGCTAGCCCCATGTCGGTGAGTTGCTTCACTGACCTAGGGGTAAGCCCGTCCCCACAGGTTTTATCCCTCGGGAAACGCTTTCGCTCAACGACGAGCACTGAGTGTCCGTTTTGGGCAAGCCAATAGGCCGCAGATGCACCTGCCGGCCCAGCACCAATTACTAGGGCGTCGTATCGCTTCGACATCTCCACATCGTCGCGCAACTCCAACCGATTTACCGCAACGCGCGCATCAAGAGAGCCAGGTATTTCGTGTGGCAAGTTTCACGGTATCGGGTCTCCATAAATACTTCCCCCGAACCTGCGTTAGGAGGCTCGGCATAGGTAACCTGCTGACCGACACTCGCCTTGGAGGAAACACGCTCGATGCCCAACTTGTTGCCAGACTGGCACTTCCTACGACCAGCGGGACGCCTCATTTGGTCATCCCTTTTGCTGATCATTGGTACGGGGCTAATCCTTTGGCAGATGCGTAAGCCAAAACCAGTTCGCCCCACAACGTGGGCGCAAGCAATGGCAGGATCGCTCTACGTATTCGCAATTTTTGCACTTGCCTACGCGGTAGTTCCACACGAGATCATCACGATCTTTGATAGCTACTTCAAGTGGGGAACAGACAAGTTCTTGCTCCAGAGTGGCCAAGTAATTCTCGGCGTGAAGATTCCAATCTCGTTTACATACGCGGCACTCCGCGACATCGTCGTCGTTACTTTCTACATATTCCTGTTCGGTATAAACATCGCGATCATCTCCAAGTGGCAGAAGCGACCAACGCAGGCCGAGGCGGATGCACTCAAAGAGGCAACAGTCGAGTCCGGTACATCGCGTTTCGGTCGCCCGCTAAAGGCCAAGGCCTAAGCGATGGCACGTAACGATGCGAATCCGCCAATGCCAGATTTCTCAACCGATTACGTACTCCAAGAGGTCGACCCGAGTTACCTCTTGGCATCGGTTAAGCCAAAACAATTTCTTCACATCGACCAGTCTGAGTGCATCATGTGCGAGGGCTGCGTGGACATCTGTCCATGGAAGTGCATCCATATGGTCTCGGTAGATGCAATCACCGAGGCCATCGGTACCGAACTTCCAGGTGAGGACCCTCGCGACACCGTGGCGTTTATTGTCGACGAAGATATCTGCACACGCTGTGCACTCTGCGTCGATCGCTGCCCCACCGGAGTCATTGTTCTAGGAAAAATTACTGACCCCGGCACTGCAGGCGACCCCCACTCGCGCACACAGCGCCATGGGTACGCCTACGGAGTTCGGTTCTAACCCACTAAACAAGCACTTGTAATCCCCAAAACAAGCATCTCTAACCCACTAAACAAGGAGAGACCACCGTGGCCGATGGCAACGGTAACAGCACAAAATTAGCGGATCGGGCCAGCGAGCTCGGCGGAAAAGTCACGGACTCACAGGCTTGGAACTCAATATTCCGCCCGGGTTCGATTTTCCGCAAGGGCTACACGGATAGCCCTCGTAACCGTTCATATGTTGTCATGAACAGCCTGCTCTACCACCTTCACCCCGTGAAGGTTAAGAGGCATGCTGTAAAGGTCTCCTACACGCTCTGCCTTGGTGGCCTCTCGTTCTTCACGTTCATCCTGCTAACGGTTACCGGCATCTTCTTGATGTTCTTCTACCGACCAACAGATACACAGGCCTGGGCAAACATCCAGCAACTCGAGACAGCGGTCTACTTCGGATCACTAATTCGCAACATGCACCGCTGGGCTGCTCACCTAATGGTCATCAGCGTGTTCTTACATATGAGCCGCGTCTTTTATCACGGTGCATATAAAGCCCCTCGTGAGTTCAACTGGGTAATCGGTGTCATCCTGCTTGTGCTAACGCTCATGCTCTCCTTCACCGGATACCTACTTCCATGGGACCAGTTGGCACTATGGGCCGTGACCGTTGGTACCAACATGATGGGCTACTCGCCGGTCTTTGGTACTCAAATTCGATATGCGTTACTAGGTGCAAAGGAGATCAGCGGAGACACCCTTCTTCGTTGGTATGTGCTGCACGTGATTCTCTTGCCCTTTGTCGCCGTGATTTTCATGGCGATTCACTTCTGGCGCGTCCGCAAGGATGGCGGCATCTCCGGTCCGCTCTAGGCCGAGGAGTAGATAAATGGTTGAAGTACCAGAACACCTTCTAAAGCGCAGCGCCGAGAGGCGTGCACAGCTCTCCGGCACCTCAGGTGAAGCCGCGCCTGCGGCCAGCACTGAGACGACCCCTGAAACGCCTGCTGATGCAGCCCCTGCAGAGGCGACTGCCGCTGCGCCCGCTGCAGTTGCCGGCGATGACAGTCAAGAGATCACAGAGGATCGAGACGGAGTACCTGCTCACCTGCTCGAGCGTGCGCGCAAGCGTCGTCTCGCTGCCGCTGGTGGAGCCGCTGGCGCTGCAGCCCCTGCGGCCGCGGCTGCCTCTACCTCCGTTAAGACCGCCGCTCCCGGCGCTCCTTCTGGCACTGGCCCCGATGGACACACGCAACGCCTACTAACAGTTGTTAAGTCTGGATCTATTCAGCAGACCCGCGCTGAGGCTGTAGACAAAGTTCACACCTGGCCGCACCTGCTTGTTATCGAACTTGCAGCGGCACTCGCAGTGCTAGCGATGATGCTGATCTTCTCAGCACTTGTGCGCGCCCCACTCCTTGGTCTTGCCGATGTAAACCAGACACCCAACCCCTCTAAGGCTCCTTGGTACTTCCTTGGGCTTCAGGAGATGCTCACCATGTTCCACCCAATGGTGGCCGGTGTGACCATCCCGGGAATGGGCATCTTCTTGTTAATCATCTCGCCCTACGTAGATAAGAACCCTTCGAATAAGCCAGACGATCGAAAGTGGGCCATCTCAATGTTCACTCTCTTCCTTGTCTTCTGGACCATCCTCGTCATTATTGGTTCGTTCTTCCGTGGAGCAGGATTCAACTTCGTCTTCCCGTGGACCAACGGAATCTTCTTTGAGCTGTAGGAGCAAGAGACTGTGATCGTCATTATTGCCATAGTTGTTCTCCTCGCTGCCGCGGTTATCGCCGTTATGGCTGCCGCGCGTAAGCGCTCAACAGACGCCGAGGGAAACGTAACTGGCCGCCTTACGCAAGAGACTCGCCAGCGCGATCGTGAAGCAGGCAGCACCCCTGACCTTGATGGTGAGGCTGCTGCAAGCGCGGAGGCACGCGAGCGGTCAGACGAGACGCGCGACGCTCTCGTTGCAACTAGCTCCGCTCCTGCCACAAAGAAGTCCGGTGGGGTTGCGAAGTACACACCTGCTGACGAAGAGACAATAGGAATCAGCCGGAGACAATTCTTTAACCGTGGAATCGTCCTTTCACTCGCTCTTGCAATCGGCGCATTCGGTGCCGCAGCGCTTGCGTTCCTCTACTCCAAATCGACCGGTGGTTTTGGTGGCAAGGTTGCTGTAGATAAAGGCCTCAAGGATGTCCTTGCATTTACGCAAGAGAAGAAAGAGCCCTACTACGTACCAGAGGCTCGTTCTTACCTAGTTCCCTACCCGACTGCCGATGTATCTAGCGCCAAGAAGGTCCCGCAGTACGAGAAGCTCATCCCCAACATGGAGCAGGGCATCGTTGCGATTTACCAGAAGTGCGTTCACCTTGGTTGCAAGGTTCCGTGGTGTGCGAGCTCTCAGTGGTTTGAGTGCCCGTGCCACGGATCTAAGTACAACCGAGTTGGAGAGAAGAAGGGTGGGCCCGCACCTCGCGGCCTCGACCACTTCGTAATGGCGATCTCTGGTAGTGGATCGCTCACAATCGATACATCCGTTGTTTTGACTGGCGCGCCAATCGGAACCGACACGACGGGTCAGGGTGCCGAAGGGCCTCCCTGCGTTGGAGGCTGATTCAAGATGCCGATACTCGCCATCACACTCCGCACGGGTTTAATCACCCTCAACATTCTTGCGATTGTTGCGATAGCCGGAATTGTTGCATTCCGTATTCTCAGTGTTCGTCGCCAGCCTGTTGAGAAGGCACCACAGAACCTCGCAACGCCTCTTGAAGATGAGGTTATGGAGGGGCGCAAACTTGAGCGCTCGCTTCGCTGGGCATTTACCTTCTCTCTAATTCTTGCAGCAGGCCTCCCGCTCTACTGGTTGGTTGAGCCAGCGCGCCAAGATGCTGCAGTTATCGGATTCGATGAGCGTGCGGTTGAGCGTGGAGCAGTCCTCTTCGCCAACGACACGATGCCGGCCTACGAGGCTGCTAAGTCACTTCTCTGTGCAAACTGTCACGGGGCTGATGGCGGCGGAGGTGCAGCACCATTTGTTGTCACGCCAGCTGCTCAGGGCAATGAGTCTGCTCGCCCGATCAGCGTTTCGTGGAAGGCCCCGGCATTAAACAACGTCTTCTACAGATTTGACGATACTCAGGTACACAACATTCTTGTTTACGGTCGCCCAGGTTCCCCGATGCCAGCATGGGGAGTACTCGGTGGTGGCCCCAAGAATGACCAGGCCATTACTGACCTAATGGCATACCTTCATTCAATTCAGATCTCGCCCGCTAAGGCAAAGGCAACAGCTACTGCTGCTCCGGCCAAGTACAAGGCCGAGCAGGCTGGAAGCGTCAAGATTGCAGAGACCAATCTCGAGACCGCGACAGCAGCGCTTTCTGCCCTCCCTGCGAACGCAACACCAGAGGCTCGGTCTGCAGCAGAGTCCGCTGTAACCGGTGCGACGTTTGCGCTTTCTCGCAGCAAGGCGCGCTCGACCGAGATGAAGAACGCAAGTGAAGGACAACTTCTCTTCGAGACCAACTGCGCTCGATGCCACACCAAGACATGGTCATACTTCGACCCGTCAAACCCACTGATCCCAGATATTCCTCCGGCTGGCTCCGGCGCACTCGGGCCATCTCTTCGTGGTGGATCCGTACTTCTGCAGTTCCCAGGTACCCCCATAGACGACTCCACTACCCCAGGCTTCCAGAAGCAGTATGAGTGGATAGCCGTTGGGGCTGCTATAAACAAAGCGTACGGAGTGCGCGGAATCTCTTCAGGACAGATGCCCCACGCGGGCCTCTTCCTAACCAAGGCACAGATTGAGTCCATTGTCCGCTACGAGCGCGGCCTCTAAGTCAGGCACCAGGAGCCAAGCGTGAACCTCCTACTTATTTTTGCGAACACGGGGATCAAGGAACCGAGCATTTGGTATCCAACGATTCTGGGTGTACTTGTCGTTCTCTCAGCGATTGGGCTCTTCATCGGTGGCACCTACCTACTCGTAGCAACCAACACAGGTGCGCGCCTCGCGTTCCTAATTGTTGGGGCAGCGCTCTCCGGGATGCTCATGCTCCTCGCAACACTCTGGTGGACAACAGCATCCCCGCTAAATACTCTCAAGGGTCGAATCCCTGGTTGGAATACGACGGAGAGCATTGCAGGAGATGACTTCGCACGCTCCAATATCGAGGCGATACAGACAATCGGCCCCGAGAACAGGCTTGACGAGGCTGAGACGACAAACGTAAAGGCTGCAATTGATGCACTTGTGGTCATCCCCAAGGGCGTAGGTGGCGTTCCGGCAGAGTTGCCGAATGAGTTCCAGACCTTTGAGTCGTCTACCGATTACCTCGTCGCTGCTGCTTACACGACTGGTGGCCGGGCATGGCTCGACAAGACCTCCCCTTACCTCCACCTCGGGGATATCAAGATCACCACAAACTCCTCTTTCCCCTGGATACACGTAACTGCTCATGTGCCGAGTTTTGCAGTAGCAGTTCTCTGCCCAATTGATCTAGAGGCTCAGAAGGTTCCCTTCGGAGACCCGATTCCACCGCCGAAATGCGACGCTGAGAAGCAGGTAACAACCATTGTGCTTGAGAAGGATCTCGGCTCGCTTCGCTTCCCGCCATTCATGGTGATGGTTTCATCCGGCATCATGTTCGCACTCTTCCTCCTCGGGCTTCACTGGCGAGAGCGTGACCTTCAGGAACTAGCCGAGCAAGAGGCCGCCGACAACTCCCCAACCCCCGCTGGCGTCTAGGAGTATTGATAAAGATGACCTCGAGACTCACCACTACTCATACTGCGCTCTTCATTAGGCGTGCAGCTCTCGCTCTTCTAACTCTTGTAACGCTTGTGATGCTCACCGGCTGCGGACCTGACATCAACAACGGTCAGATGGTCGATGCCGGCGGAGAGAACGGCCAGGGCGGACTCGCCTTCGTGCTGTTGGCGGTATTTATCGGACTCCTCTTTGCATCCCTCTTCTACATGGACCGCATTCGCAAAAAACGCGAAGAGCGCCAAGACGCTGACCACGAGAGCGACGCTAAGTAAGCACTGCCAGAGCAGGCTTTGCCTGCAGTATCTCTAGTAGCAACTCAACAGTCTCGATCTGGGAGGTCCCCTGGGATGCGAGCGAGACCAACTGCTCTGCTAGCCGCTGGGGTTCCACG
>WLHA01000249.1 GCA_009702955.1 Actinomycetota bacterium | reverse complement strand
AGGTCGACTTCACCTGCACCACCGGTTAGTTCACGAAGCTGGGTTGGGATTCGGATGACTGTCATTTGGAGCTCTCCTCTAATGCTGGGAATGCGTCATGGAACGCCTCGATATTTGGCCTAATAGTTGCAGTTGGTCCGACCACAGGCGAGACAGCCTCAAGCGTCTTGAGCCCGTGACCCGTGATGTAGATAACGACGCGCTCGTCTGGGCGAATCACACCAGATGCAGCGAGGCGAGAGAGAGTTGCCACTGTTACGCCACCAGCAGTCTCAGCGAAGATTCCCTCGGTGCGAGCAAGAAGACGAATGGCGTCAACAATTTCGTCGTCGGTAACTGCTGCCATTGCTCCACCTGTGTTACGCACTGCATCAATTGCAAAGTAGCCATCTGCGGGGTTACCGATCGCCAACGACTTCGCAATTGTGTCGGGCTTAACTGGCTTAATAACTTCGCTTCCCTCGAGAAACGCCGTCGCCACCGGAGAGCACCCAAGCGCCTGAGCACCAGAGACGCGAACCGATGGCTCTTCATCGAGCAGACCAACCTCAAAGAGTTCGTGGAACCCTTTGTGAATCTTGGTTAGTTGAGAACCACTAGCGATTGGCACAACAACATGATCTGGCGCCTGCCACCCAAGTTGCTCAGCAGTCTCGAAAGCAAGCGTTTTAGAGCCTTCTGCATAGTAAGGGCGCACATTTACATTCACAAAAGCCCAGGGATATGTACCGGCTAACTCTGCACATAGGCGGTTTACATCGTCATAGTTGCCATCGACCGCTACGAGGTTTCCGCCGTAGACCGCAGTAGTCACGATCTTCCCGGCCTCTAGGTTCGAGGGAATAAAGACATATGACTCGAGACCAGCATGCGCCGCGTGTGCAGCAACAGAGTTAGCGAGGTTCCCCGTCGAGGCGCATGCCACAACCTTGAAACCAAACTCCAGTGCCTTTGATAGCGCAACGCTAACAACGCGATCCTTGAAAGAGTTTGTTGGATTGAGCGTGTCGTTCTTGATCCAGAGCTCCCCAAGCCCGAGTTCGGCTGCGAGTCTGGGTGCTCGTACTAGCGGAGTAAAACCGGCACCGAGGTCTACAGACTCCTGGCGCTCTGATGGGAGAAGATCCGCATAACGCCAGACGCTCAACGGGCCCGCTGCGATGCTCTCTCGCGATACCGAGGCGCGGATTGCGTCATAGTCGTAGGCAACCTCGAGGGGCCCAAAACACCATGAACAGGTATACGACGGTTCGATCGGATACTCCCGACCACACTCTCGACACTTAAGTGCCGTTACGAAAGCCACTGACTTAACTCCTTATCTCCCACGGCCGGGACCGTCCCGGTCGTTCTCGACGCGCTCTTGAGCGCCTCGAGCGGAAGGGGTGTCCCTGTCGCTCTCGGGCTGCTCATCGTTCGGGCATTGGCACCTGACGCATAAGCGTTGGTTGCCGCGGCTTCATAGGGCCCGTCCCTCAGCCGCTCTCGATGAGCGCGTTGTTCTTAATGTGAAGTCTGCCACGCCCGCCCCTTCGATCGCAACGTGGAGAGCCTGCGCCGTAGACTCCGCCAAGTGACACCCCCGCCAGTGCCTAGGCACCACAGCAGCTTCTCCCCTGAAGCACTCGAAGAGGCCCGTAAAGAGACTGGCCTCACAGTCTCGCTCTGCCTCCCAGCTCGCAATGAAGCCTCGACCGTCGGGGAGATTGTCTCTACCGTGCGACGAACCCTCATAGATCGCTACGACATCATTGATGAGATTGTTGTAATTGACGATGGCTCCGAAGACTCAACCGCTGCCGCCGCTGCTGAGGCAGGGGCACGCGTGGTCTCAGAGTCTTCGATCCTGCCGAAGACAGGCCATGGACCAGGCAAGGGGAATGCACTCTGGAAGTCTCTACATGCGTGTAGCGGCGATCTCATCTGCTGGGTAGATGCAGACATCCGGAACTTCAATGAGCACTTCGTCACCGGACTGATTGGCCCTCTGCTCACTGACCCAACGATCGGATTCGTTAAAGGCTTCTACCAACGACCCATCAGCGGAGAGGCGAGCGGCGGAGGGCGCGTAACTGAACTCGTAGCGCGCCCACTTATCTCTCTCCTCTTTCCACAACTAACGCAATTTATTCAGCCGCTCTCCGGTGAATACGCGGGGCGTCGCGAGATCCTCGAGTCGATTCCGTTTGCTAAAGGTTGGGGGGTTGAGTTTGGATTACTTGTCGACATCATCGAGAAGTACGGCGCCGAAGTAATAGCGCAGGTTGATCTTGGGGTTAGAGAGCACCGCAATCGACCACTCGATCAACTCTCTCTGCAGGCAACCGCGATCATTGCGACAGCGCTTCGCAGAGTGGGTCTCGACCCAGCCTCAATCAATGAGGCAGAGTTAACGCGCTTCACCGCGGATTACAGCGTGGAGCGAATCGAGATAGAGACAGGCGAGCGCCCTCCAATGCAGAGCATCGCTGCCTACCTAGATCAGCGCAGAGATCCGCAGTTCTAAGCAGCGCAGTTAAGGTTTTTTGCCCTCGAGCGCATAGCGGCCTCCCTCAAGAGCAGCCTCTTCTACTAATAGCGCTACGCGCAGAAATGCCTCGGAAGGAGTCCAGACGCGATCCGTCAATGCGAGGCCGAGGACAGTAGGGAGCATCGCTAAGTGGTTTCGGGCATCTTCAGTGATCTGCCCTGCGATGACACAACAATTAGGCACGCCCTCATCAAATGCAGCATCGATTACACCGCCAACAACTTTGCCAGCAAACGAAGACGCATCTACGCGCCCCTCGCCGGTCATTACAAGATCGGCTCCTACCATCGCACTATCTAGCCCGACGATTCGAGCGATGACATCGAAACCTGGCTCTAAGTGCGCGCCGATTGCGCAGAGTCCACCGGCGAGTCCACCAGCAGCGCCGGAGCCTTCAACCTCGGAGACATCAACGCCGGTGCGCTGAAGAAAGTCTGCAGAGAGCCGTTCAAGACGGCCGGTTAGGAGTTGAACCTGGGCTGGGGTCGCACCTTTTTGAGGAGCGAACTCGCGCGCCGCTGCAACAAAGGTAGTTGTTACATCGCACGCCACGGTCACGTCGAGCCCTCGCAGAGACCACCCCAATGCCTCAAGCGCTCCGAGCCCACCATCGGTGCTTGCACTCCCACCAACGCAGACAATTACTCGGCGAACCCCAGAGGCGCGCGCCGCTGCGATGAGTTCACCCGTGCCCCTAGTAGTTGCGCCTAAGGGATCAGAGCGCCCCTCAACAAGAGCGCGACCGCTTGCCTTGGCCATCTCGATGACCGCTGTACCGTTTGGTATCACGAGCCACTCAGCAAGCACCTCAGAGCCAAGTGGCCCAGTAACACGGGTGCTGCGAATTGAACCGCCAAGAGATTCGTGAATTGTCTCGAGCGAGCCCTCACCGCCGTCGGCGAGCGGAGCCTGCACAACATCTGAGAAACCTGCGCGCATTAAGCCAGCCGCCATCGCCGCGGCCGCCTCGCCTGCAGTAAGAGTGCCGCTGAACTTGTCAGGGCAGACAACTGCGCGCAGACCAAAACTATTCACAGCGCACAGATTGGCCCATCTATTGATGCGATGCCAGCACCGCGCCAAAAGAAAAATCTAGAAGTTGTCTCCCAGCGTCAAGAGCTGGATTCAATCTCTCTAGCGATCCCAGTGCGCCGGCTGCGAAAGTGGCT
>WLHA01000248.1 GCA_009702955.1 Actinomycetota bacterium | reverse complement strand
CTACATAGGTGCCGTCGGCGGTCTCTCTACA
This sequence comes from Actinomycetota bacterium, assembly GCA_009702955.1. GTDB lineage: Bacteria > Actinomycetota > Acidimicrobiia > IMCC26256 > IMCC26256 > IMCC26256. The sequence continues at coordinate 3,668 of WLHA01000248.1, read as the reverse complement.
CGCATCAGCGTTAACTGCAAGCGACATGCGCAACGGATCAAGATTCAATCCTGCGATACTTGTGAATACGGTCTCGGGATGCAGTACTGCGCCCGTCAATTCATCGGGGCTCCCCTCTGCGACGACACTCCCTCGGTCGATAATTGCAATTCGACCACAGAGGGTTTCAGCCTCAGCGAGATTGTGGGTCGTCAGTACAATCGTGACCCCTTGTGCTGAGAGCGCTTGGATTATCTCCCAAGTAGTCGCACGAGCTCGTGGGTCCATGCCGGCGGTTGGTTCGTCTAAGAAGAGAACCTCAGGCCGCCCAATTAGGGCCAAAGCAAGAGAGAGCCTCTGGTACTGGCCCCCGGAGAGCCTACGTATTGGAGTCTGGGCTGAGTCGTTGAGACCCACCAAATCAAGGAGACGCTTCGGATCATCTGGAGACCGGTAGAAAGCTGCATAGAGACGCAGAGTCTCTAATGGTTTTAGCCCTGGTGATAATCCCCCAGATTGAAGCATCACGCCGATGCGCGCCTTTAGGGCATCACCGTCGCCCCATGGATCGAGTCCTAAAACCTTTACTGTTCCGGAGTCAGGCTTTCTATACCCCTCCAAAATTTCAACGGTGGTTGTCTTTCCGGCGCCATTGGGCCCAAGAATTCCAAAGACCTCCCCGACTCCGATCTCGAGGTCTATACCGTTAACCGCATTTCTAGATCCGTATTGCTTCTTGAGCCCACGGACATGTATTGCGGAGTTACGGGGCTCAGTCATGGTCATTCGGCATCGTTATAGGCATCGTGATCGGATAGTACCGGCCTATTGGTTACAAACATGGGTAATGCGGTCATCTGCTCAATTACCGATCTCGCCAAGCTACGAATAGACCCAGTTCACCAAGAGCGTGGCGCGCCTCTTCGGTGATATCGACCTTAGAAAGCGCCTCCATGCTCTCAGCAACGAGGCGTTTGATTGAAGCCTCTGCTGCATCTAACGCGCCCGTCTCAATTAGGAGTCTCGATAGCAACTCGATCTCTTCGTCATGTAAATCGGGAGCACCGACTCGGTCGAGAAGTTTGGCCTGTGATGAATCTGCACGCTCTGAGGCGTAGGCAACAAGAGGGGTTAATTTGCCCTCCCTCAGATCGTCGCCAACTGGTTTGCCGGTGATGGCGGAGTCGCCGAAGACTCCAAGAATGTCATCGCGCATCTGAAACGCTTCACCTAGCGGGAGCCCAAACTCCGAGAGATCCTCGGCGAGATCTTCATAGCGGCCGGCTAAGGCGGCCCCGAGATGTAGCGGCCGCTCTACCGTGTATTTTCCCGACTTGTACCACTCAATGCGCCTAGCCCTCTCAGCGTTGCGCTCCCCCGCTGCGGTCCCGAGTAAATCTAGATATTGGCCAACGCAGAGTTCGAGTCGGAGCTCATCGTAAATTTCGCGTGTCCTCGCAGAGCAACCCGCCATAAGGCGATCTGCATAAACAAAGGCAAAGTCACCAATGAGTATCGCTGCGCCCTCACCAAATCTCCGCTCTTCGCCGTTCCAGAGAGCCTCAGCATGGCGATTCATAAAATGACGGTGCACAGCCGGCAGATCTCGTCTCCTGTCTGACCCGTCCATAACATCGTCATGAATCAATGCGAAACTGTGGAGCAACTCGAGCGCCGCTCCAGCGTCGATCATCGCAGCGTCATCTGGTGACCCACCGGCACCGATGAATGCCCAATGGCAGAAAGCAGGGCGTAATCGTTTACCGCCAGCTATCACCAAAATTTTTAGAGCCTCGATCGGCTCGCGTAAATTGGCGTCGACTCTGCTCCAACGCTCGATCTCTTCAGTGAGTAACGCCACCACGCGAGCCTCTGCTGCCGCTCCTGCCTCTAGAAGACTCGGAGGCAATTTGGGGGCGGGCTGTCGCTCCCCTGGATTGGCATCTGTCTTATCGAGCGGCATGGTGTTTGAAGGATACGGCTAGTGGGTACATCTCCCCCGAATCTTGACAAACGCCACACCTACCCCAACTGTTGAGCCTGATGCTCAGCGCTCGGTTGGGTCAGCCCTTAATAGGTAAGGTGAAGGCCGTGAGAAGCCTATTAAACCCTGAAACGCTCGCAGCACGTGCTGCGCAGATTAGGGAGGGTCAGGTACCGGCTGAATTGACCCTCCGGCTTGGGGTTGAGATCCGAGGACTCTGGATGTACACGGTCTCCTTCAAGGATGGGCTTATCTCAGTATCTGAAGGTCTTGACTGCGATATCTCGGTACACCTTGGAGAAGAGACAGCACTCGAAATCGCGAGCGGAAGAATGAATGCCCAACAAGCAATTGACTCTGGGAATCTGAAACTTGCCGGAGAGCTCAGGATGATTCCATTAGCCAAAGCACTCTCAACCCTTGGTGCTCTGCTGAGCGAACCAGATGACGTTTCTGAATGACCGCAGCGGCAAGACACGGCTCATGCGGTCTCGAAGTTATTACGAATCCTAGAACTTGCCAGCGCCAAAATTGAATCCCGAAAGCCTGTAGCATTTTGCGATCCAGAGCCGCCCCAGACCAATAGTGCCAGACCAATAGTGCCAGACCAATCAAACTTGTAAAGATATTCATCGTTCCCAACTTGGAGACACCATGACAATCGTCGATACGAATCCATCAATTGAAGATTTCAAGGTCGCTGCTACTGCGTTCTTAGAGACGCAGTTTGAGCGCCGATCCGACGAAGCATTCGAGTGGGGCAAGGGCGACGATCGAGTCGGAGTTCTAGAGGAGAAATCAGCTGAAGAAGAGGCGATTGAATTAGCAGCCGCGAAGGCATTTAAGGCGAGCGAATTTGATGCCGGATTTGGTTGGATTACCGGTCCCGCCGAGTACGGCGGCTCTGCACTAAGTGCTAACTACGAACGTGCGTATAGGGAAATATCTAGCCAGTACGCGACTCCAAATCAATCGATGTTTGGGATAGGCCTTGGAATGGTCGCCCCAACGATCCTCGCTCACGCAATACCTGAGGTACGTGAACGATATTTACGCTCGATGCATCGTGGCGACATCGTCGGCTGCCAACTCTTCTCCGAGCCCATTGCTGGATCGGACCTTGCAGGTATTCAAACGAAGGCTGTACTTGATGGCGACGAGTGGATTGTTACAGGTCAGAAAGTCTGGACATCTGGTGCTCATTACTCTGACATCGGAGAAATCATCACGCGTACTGATCCGGAGAAGCCCAAGCATCGCGGTCTGACCATGCTCCTCGTCGACATGCATGCCCCAGGGGTTGAGGTCCGGCCTCTACGCCAGATGACCGGAGGCGCTTCCTTTAATGAGGTTTTCTTCGACGAGGTGCGGGTGCCGACATCTCACCTTCTCGGCGATGTCGATGGCGGCTGGACTGTCGCTCTCACCACTTTGATGAATGAGCGAGCAGCTATCGGTGGAGGTGGCGGCGGTGTAGGAACAATGAGCATGACACGTTTCATCGAGTTGGCGAAGTTCCTTGGATGCGCAGATGATCCCATTACTAGGCAGCGTTTATCTGACATATATATCCGTGGCAGTGTCGCAAGATTTACGAACCTCAGGGCGATGGCAAAGATCCGCCTAGGCCAACTCCCGGGGCCAGAGATGTCAATAGCGAAGTTAGCGCTCACCGAGAATATGTCACTCATCTCGCAGCTCTTAG